>CAIWEX010000381.1 GCA_903911795.1 uncultured Schlesneria sp. | reverse complement strand
GGTACGCCTGATGATGTCGGGCAGTTTCAGACCCAGATGCAGAAACTTGTCCATCGTCGTCACCAGATCGAAGACCGGTCCATGAACGTTGTAGAAGTGGATGTCGCTGCTGATGAAATCCGGCATGACTCCCTGTTCAAGTAGTGAGCGAGCGACACGAAAATCGAAACTTGCGACGCCATGGCCAACCTCGAGCATGACCCCTCGTTCCAGCGCTGCCTTCGCTTCTGGCAACAATTTCAGGTCAGCATCGACCAGGCCACAGCGTTTGCCATGGAAACAATGAGTCAGGACATCGCCTCGTTTCAACTGACTTAAGACGTGTCCGATGGAAAGTGAGGAGTTGGGGCTGTGAACGACCAGCGGCAAACCGACGCGATCTGCAGCCTGCCGGGCTCGATCCAGGCCTTCTGCTTCATTCTGACCGTTTTCCGCCAGATTTGCCGTGCAACGAATCTTGATCCCCACAATGACATCGCGATGCTCTGCGACGACCTTTTCGACGTTTTCTACACTGCAATAACGCAAGTCATGCAGTTCACCCAGGCCGGGAAGCGTGCCAGGACTGCTGATGAGACCTTGCCCTGCGATGTGTAAGAGAGCGAAGACTCGGGTTTGAGCTTCATCAATCACAAACCGCCGAAAACCTGCGAAGATCAACCCGCCAGCCGTGCCGAAGTCCAGCACCGAAGTCACCCCGCGCGCCAGGCAACTGGGATCGGCCTCAATGCCAAAATGGCTGACTCCCGGGAAGACGTGCACATGGAAGTCGATCAGACCCGGAACGACATATTTCCCGGCAACGTCCACACAGCGCTGGGCATCGGCGGGAGTTCCCGGCGGTAGAACAGCCGCGATACGGCCACCATGAATGGCGATATCACGTCGCTCGTTCAGTTGAGCGGCGGGGTCGATGACGTGTCCATTTCGGATCAGCAAATCGTACATTCGTTGTCTTTCGTCGTTCGCCATCATTCAGGCCGGGGCTGAATGGTAAGAGTTTATCGCTACTGTTTCGAACCGAACTGCTTTACAAAAAGTTCCTTGTAGGGGTTTTCTTTCGGTCCGACTGCCTTTTCGTTGACGAGTTGTGGTTGGACCGAATCCCACCATGCGTCGTAGGACTTTTCGAGGTCTGCCACGACTTGAGGATGCTCTGCGGCGATGTTGTTCTTTTCGCCATAGTCACGTGTGACATCGAAGAGTTGCCACTGCTTTTCTCCGGGCTTGGCGATGCTCACAAGATGCCACTGCGGAGTCCTCAGGCTGCAATTCGAATACTTCCACTTCGCGGGATCTTCACCTTTTGGCCATCGTCCGACATGAGTCACCAGCGATCGATCAGCCCAGGGTGCTTGTGGATCTTTCAGCAAGGGAACCAGACTACGACCTTCGATCTGGGATTTGACTTCATCTGTTAGTTTTGCCCCGCCGATTTCTGCGAGGGTTGGGAAGACGTCAATGTGCGCAGCCAATCCGCCGACATCGGCAGGTTTGAGCGTTCCTGGCCATCGCCACAATGACGAAGCGCGTGTTCCTCCCAGCCATGGCGTGACTTTTGACCCTCGCATACCTGCATTGAAGACGCGAACGCCTTCCGTGCCACCATTGTCGTTGACGAACACCACGAGGGTATTTCGGTCGATCCCCAGTTTGGTCAGTCGCGCCAGCAGTTTGCCGACATTGTCGTCGATATTGGCGATCATCCCGAAGAATTTGGCGAGATCAGTGGCAGCCTTCCCTGAGCCTGTGTCGCGGACCTTATCCGTATAACGAGCCTCGTCCTCGGGGCGGACATGCAATGGACCATGTGGAGCATTGGTTGCGATGTAGCAGAAGAACGGCTGCTGACCATGCTTTGCTTCGACCCATTTCAACGCCTGATTAAAAAAGACATCGGTACAGTAACCGTCTGTCTTTTCAAAAGTGCCGTTATGCAGAATGAAGGGATTGAAGTACGAATTTCCAGGAGCATCCCCACAGCTTCCGGGATAAGACTGGCCGATCCCTCCCGCGCCGTGGATGAAGACTTCGTCAAATCCGCGCCGGTTCGGCTGGTATTCGGCTTCGTCCCCCAGATGCCATTTCCCGAAGACACCGGTGGTATATCCCGCCGACTTCAAAACCTGAGCAAGTGTTGTGGCTTTCAGTGTCAGACGTTCCCGTTCGAGAATCGTGTGAGTCACCCCGTTACGGAATTCATGTCGTCCCGTCATCAAGGCTGATCGTGTCGGCGAACACGTGGGACTGACATGAAAGTCCGTAAACCGCACCCCTTCATGATGGAGTCGATCAATGTTGGGTGTCTTCAAGATCGGATTGCCGTGACACGACAGATCCCCGTAGCCCTGATCGTCTGTAATGATGAAAATGATGTTTGGCGGTTTGGGAGCGTCCGCAGCAATCACAAATTCAGACAGGGTCCACGAGAGCAAAAGTCCAGTAATGGCCAGACGCAACATGTCGGGAATCTCCAGAGGTTTCACGCAATGAATTCAATCTGTCGGCCGACTCGTTCACCTACGACTTCGCTCGATCCGGGTACTGATAGGCCGCCTTTGCGTTCCTGGCGAAGAACTTGGCGGTCGCAGTCGCACCCTTGGATTGGAAGAAATCGGTAACGATTTTCAGCACGAGCGGATAATCGCCGGCTCGATCACTGACGGGCCAGTTGCTGCCGTAGATCAGGCGATCTTCGCCAAAGATCTTCCAGACCGATTCCAGGATGGGAGCATAATACTCCGAATCCTGCGGGACCTTGCGATTGTCCCGAGCGGCGCTTTCCACCAGTGCCGAGACTTTCAGGAAGACCTTGGGATGAAGCGCGGCAGCTTTCATTCCATCCAGCCATTCCTGATTCAGAATGGGGCCATCGATTCTCACGTTGGCCAGGTGATTGATGATAATTCGCATTCCCGGCAGCTTCTTCGCCACTTGATCCACCAGCGGCAGTAATTCGGGACCGCCGTTAATATCCAATTCCAAGTCAGCATCGGCCAGACGCTTGATATCATCCATGTATTCCTTCGTCGCCAATCCCGCTTTCAGCGGACTCGAGTTGACCCGGATGCCACGGAAGACCGGATTCGCCGCGAACCGCTTGACGAGTCCCGCGAATTCAGGTGTCCCGACCGGAAGGTTTCCAACAAGCCCCAGCACAAACGGATCTTTCGCCGCCAGATCGAGTAGCCACTGGTTATCTTCCACCCAAGGGCTTGCTTCAACAATCACGGTTCCCGTAACGCCCAGTGGCCGAGCAAACTTGGCGAAGTGTTCTGGCAGAACCTGACGATACAGCGACTTGTCATCCTTCCCCGGCCAGGGAACCCCCTGGGGCCGCGTCGGATCATAAAAATGCGTGTGAGTATCAACAATCGGATACGACGGAGCCGCCGCAGCGGCGGTCGAGAAACCTCCACTCGCTGCTGCGGCCAGACCAAGACTACCGACCAGAAACTCACGCCGCGTTGTCATGTTGTTGGATTCCTGTTGTGTCCTGTCACTGTTCCTGACGTTTACCGTCCCATACTGCCGCCAGCCGGCTTCTTTTTCAGATCGGCAATGAATTTGACATGGCCGTCGCCCAGAGCTTCCGTCAGTTCGTGCCTTAATTCCTTGTTGATGCTGATCTTCTGTTCCAGTGGCTTGTGGGCGATATATCGCATCCGCGTTTCACCTTCCATGGTGTCAACGACCAGCACGACTTCAGCTCGGCCGGGGTTCTTCTGGATGATGTCGCGGACTCGTTCGATCACCCGGATGTCGTGCAGCCCCTTCTGGAACTTGATCAGGACCTGTCGAGTGAATTCCTTTTCAACTTCTTCCAGCGTCCACATCGCATCGACAATCACGTTCGGTTCGCGACTCCGTTTATCAACCTTACCGCGTACAAACCGGATCTGTTCCGGTTCGACCTTTTCACCCAGGCGCGAAAACTCTTCCGGCCACATGATGCAGCGGACGACCCCTGTCGGATCTTCAAAGTCGAAGTTGACATACTTCGAATGACCATTCCGACTTGGCTTTTTCGTTTGAGCCTTCTTGATCGCCGACACCATCCCGCCGAGGATGACTTCGACGCCATCTTCCAGTTCCGGCAGCTTGCGGTTTTCATGCGTCGAAAACTGCTGAATGATCCCCGCCATTTCCGTCAGAGGATGTGAGGTCAGGAAAAAGCCCAGAGCTTCTTTTTCAAAACTCAGCTTTTCACGCTGAGACCATTCGGGCATTTCTGGCAAATTTGTCGGAGCAGCCGTGGTCCCCGCTTTGATCTGCTCTTCGTCGTCATCCCCACCAAACAGATTACGCTGGCCTCGCTGTTTGTCACGGAACGCATTGGCTGCCGACTGAACGGCCCGTTCGATCACGGAAAACAATTGAGCCCGCTTGCCTCCCAGGCAGTCACAGGCCCCGGCTTTCACGAGGAGTTCCAGCACTCCCTTGGTGATTGTCTTGGGATCACAACGTTCCGCCAGATCGAAAATGCTCTTGAAGGGGCCGTTGTTCGTTCGTTCGGCGACAATGGTCCCGATGGCGGATTCACCGACTCCCTTGATGGCCCCCAGGCCGAATGTCAGTTTGTCACCCAGCACCGAGAATTCCACATCCCCCTGATTGACGTTCGGCGCGAGGATTTCGATCCCCATTCGGCGACAGTCTTCGACGTGTTCGACCAGCTTGTCGGTTTCTCCCAGTTCGCACGACAGCAATGCCGCCATGAACTCGGGAGGATAATGAGCTTTCAGGTAAGCGGTCTGGTACGCCACGGCTCCGTAGGCTGTCGAGTGCGATTTGTTGAAACCGTACCCGGCGAACTTTTCGATCATTCCGAAAAGTTCGGCCGCTTTCTGTTCGGAGTAATTATTGGCAACGGCTCCCTTGAGGAACTGTTCGCGGTACTTGGCGATTGTTTCAAGCTTCTTCTTGCTGATCGCCTTGATGCACTGATACGACTGAGGAAGATCGATCCCCCCCAACCGGTTCAGAATCCGCATGACCTGTTCCTGGTAAACCATCACGCCGTAGGTTTCGTCCAGAACACCATCCACGATCGGATGGACGCGAGGCAGTGGCAGACGCTTATGCTTCACATCGACGTACGTCATCACCATCCCCCCTTCGAGGGGGCCGGGGCGATACAGAGCCGACGTGGCGATGATGTCGGCAAATTTATCCGGCTTCATCTTGGTCAGCAGGTCGCGCATCCCGCCCGATTCCAGCTGGAAGATCCCTTTGGTTTCGCCGCGTTGGAGCAACGCAAACGTGGCTCGGTCGTCAAGAGGCAGTTTGACGGGATCGATATCGATCCCGCGATGTTTCTTGACGTTCTTCACCGCTTTGTCGAGGATCGTCAGATTGCGCAGGCCAAGGAAGTCCATTTTCAGCAGGCCGGCCTTCTCGACCGTCGGACCTTCCCATTGCGTGATGATGTCCGACTTGCCGGTGATCGTCTGCAGAGGGATGTATTCCGAGATCGGACGGTCTGAGACCACGACCCCGGCTGCGTGAGTTCCCGCGCTGCGTGCCAGTCCTTCAATCTGACGCGCCATGTCGAGAATTTCGCGAATCTTCGGATCGTTGTCGTAGAGCGCCTTCAGTTCAGAACTCTCCTTGATCGCTTCTTCGAGGGTGATATTGAGAGTTTCTGGAACCATCTTGGCAATGACGTCGACATCCTTTGGAGATACGGAAAGGACTCGCGCAACGTCACGGATCGCCGCTTTCGCCTTCAATGTTCCGAACGTCCCGATCTGCGAAACGTTTGAAGAACCGTATTTCTGCTTGGTGTAGTCAATAACCGCCTGCCGTCGATCGCGACAGAAGTCGATATCGATATCGGGGGGTTCGGTTCGACTGGGATCGAGGAACCGTTCGAACAGCAGATCGTATTCCAGCGGGCAGACGTGACTGAGTCGCAGGACGTATGCCACGAGGGCTCCACAGGCGGAACCTCTCGCGCTGCACGGAATTCCTTGTTCGACGGCGAACCGGACGAAGTCCCAGACAATCAGGAAGTAACTCGCATAGCCCATCTTTTCGATGACGGATAATTCAAACGCCATCCGGTCTCGATGCGCCTGAGTGATGTTTTCTTCGCCGTAGCGGAACTTCATCCCGTCTTCGCAAAGTTCTCGCAGATATTCGATATCCTTTTTGTCTTCGGGCGGTTGGAACACCGGGTAGTGCCGGGATTTCAGATCGAGTTGAATATCGACGCGATTGGCGATTTCCTGTGATCGTGCGACTGCATCTTCGAACCCCGGAAAGGCGATGTACATTTCATCGGGAGTCCGGACAAAAAGCTGGTCCGAATCCATCTTCATGCGTTTGGTGTCAGACCGCTCGGTCTTGGTGTTCACGCAAAGCAGCACGTCATGCATCGCGGCATCGGACTGATTCAGGTAGTGCGCATCGTTCGTGGCAACCAATGGCAGACCCATTCGGTTCGCCAGATCGACAGTCATATCCATGCACTGTTTCTGGATGGCAAAGTCGGCGTTTTGAATTTCCATGTAAACGCGGTCGCCGAACACTTTGGTGTACCAGTGGACCAGCTTTTCAGCGTCTTCGTCTTTTCCGCCGAGCAGCAACTGCGATAATTCTCCCGCCGCACATCCTGTCAGCAGGATCAGACCTTCGTTGTGAGTCTGCAGCAGTTCCTTGTCGATTCGGGGCTTGTAGTAAAACCCTTCGAGGAAGGAGGCGGACGAGAGCTTGACCAGATTCTGAAACCCGACGCGGTTCATTGCCAGCAGTGTCAGGTGATAACTGGCTTCCTTGACGCGCGACGCCCCCGCTTTGTCAAACCGCGATCCCGGAGCAATATACGCTTCGAGCCCCAGCACAGGATTGACCCCGGCCCCACGACATTCGTTGTAGAATTCGAGAGCTCCGTACAGATTGCCATGGTCGGTGATGGCCAGGGCATTCATCCCGGCCCCCTTCACCTTTTTGACCACCTGATCAATCCGGTTGGCCCCGTCGAGCAGGCTGTAATGCGTGTGGCAATGCAGATGGGCAAACGGGCGTACTTGAGGAACATCAACAGGAACAGCGGTGTCCGCCATGACGGAGGAATCCTTTCCGCGAAGCAATCAATAAACAGCCAGAATTTCCCCTGACAGAATCAGGCCAGAAAAAAGAACCTCCGGCATTAAAGTCGGTTTCTGGTGAACCGGGCCATTCTACCGACGATTTGTTCAAGCGTCACGCGTGTCCCGAACAAGCAGTAAACTGGACGCGGAGTGAGCGGAAGACACGGCCGAACTCCAATCGGGTCAGCCAGGTCACGGCCGTCAATCTTTCAGTTGATTTGGGAACTTGCTGCGGAATTTTGAGACCTTTGGTGAGACAACTCGCTGGCAATAGGGTTGATGTTCGTTGCCGCGGAAATATCCCTGATGATAACGTTCTGCCGGAAAGAACTGCGGGATTGGAGCCAGTTCGGTGACAATCGGGCTGGCGAATGCATGGGCCGAATTTAATTCCGCAATCTTGCGAATCGCCTGAACGTGCTGATCTGCCGAGTGGAAGAAAATCACCGAACGGTACTGCGTACCGACATCCGCTCCTTGTCGATTTAATGTCGTCGGGTCGTGGATCGCGAAGAAAACATCAAGCAGTTCTTCGTAAGTGATGACGTGGGGATTGAAGGCGATCTGAATGACTTCCGCGTGTCCGGTCCGACCAGTACAGACCTGTTCGTAGGTCGGTTCGTCAACAATCCCGCCCGCATAGCCTGACGTTACTGTTGCGACTCCTCGAAGTTGCTCAAAAACGGCTT
>CAIWEX010000380.1 GCA_903911795.1 uncultured Schlesneria sp. | reverse complement strand
TGGGAAGAGGCGATACATGGAATGCTTGAAGTCTTTGCGTCTTGGCGTCTTGAGCGAAGCGGGCGTGACATTCCTGGCGTGACATCCTCGCGACTCGCTCCAAAGATCGACGGGAGGAAATCCCACTATTTCCGATCCCACCCGAGTGCCTTGGCACAGGCTTCGTTGTTGAACATCTTTTCGTGATCGTGTTCGATTCCTTCCGCAATCACCAGCTTCCAGTGGAATGGCCAGCCCTTTTCTTCAGCAAGCTGCTTCGCGAAGTGAAACGCGTTCTTACCCCGTTCGAATCGAGAACGCCCCTGCAGATCTGCCTTTTCTGAATCATCAAAGTACTCGTCACGAACAATATCCAGCGAACCAACGTAGATTGTGACCGGTTGGGCGAGATACGCTTTGAAAGTCGCTTCCGTCTGAAGTTCTGGTGGAAGCCCCCCGAAACCGTAGGGAAACTCGGCTGCGACTGTCGGTCGCGTATAACTACTCGGATTTGAGATCACAATTCGCTCGGCTTCGGTCTGAACGAACGGTGCCAGCCGCCCCAGAAACTGACCGCCACCGGAATGTCCAATCAGTGCATAGGACATTGTCTTACGCCCCTCCCGCGTGCGAATTTCGCGAGCGATCCGGTTGACGTATTCGCCGGTCCGCTCCTGCGGCGGTACAGCCTTGCCATCGCGAACGATCCCGCCAAACTGGTAGCGCGGCTTGGGAAACGTCTTTTCGTCGAACTCCGGGGCCACAATGAGTGCTTCAAAGCGGTCGCCCATCTTCACCGCGTGATCACGATATTCGGCCCCATTTCGCAGGACGCCATGAAACACCATCAGCATCGGTCCATCCCGGAACCGTTGCGGCTTGTAGAGATGCAGCTTCAGCGTCACATCGTCAAACCGGGCTTCAATCGTCGATTTGCCTGCAGGGATTGCGTCTGGGGGAGCCAGCAGCAGGCAGGTCAGAAACATTGCGTGCATGACAACTTCTCTTCCAATGTCGCGTCCACGGAAAATCATCAACAAGGTCTCACTTCAACTGTATATCCTCGCTGCACAAACAGGAAGTTGATGCGAGTTGATTTCGGGGTTGGCCGATGTCGACTGTCGGCAAGGTTATTCACGAATCCTCGAAACGGGCTTCGTTGTCCGAGGTTTGCACCCGATGTTGGCGCTGTGACTTTGATAGCCAATCCGACTTGAGGATCGAGATGACGATTTCTGAGCTACAAACGTTTTCGCAACATTTTTTGAAGAAACGCCGAAGATTTTATTGGAGAATCAGAAAAGGATTGCGTACACTTCGTGGCAGGTCGGTCCCTCAAATCATTTCTGGCAACGTGACATGGTCTGGCAAGGCACTCAATCGCCAAGTCGATTTCTCACGCGCGGCAGCTTGCTGTCGTGGTGCCTGTTCGTTGTTTTGACCGCTTCTGCCAATAACGCCTGGGCAACTTGTGGCGATTATCTGCATGGTCACGGCACGAAAATGACGGGACATTCCGAGATGAACTCGGGGGCACTCGACCCGATTCTGGGGCACCGCACGTCTCTTCCGACCCGGCCAGCCTGCTCAGGGCCGCACTGCCAGCGAAATCAGCAAACTCCCGCTGCCCCCTCAAAGGCGATTCAGGTTTCGACATTCTCAGACGCCATCCTGGCGACGATCACCACGCTCGTGCGTGAAGACGATCTCTATTCTGTTCCGTCGTCCGAAGCCAACCCGGTCACGGGTCTGGTCGGGCGAGTCTTTCGGCCTCCTCGCCTCGCGTAACTGCTTGCTGGCACAGGTGTAATGATGTGATCGGTGCGCAGTCGCGTACTTGTTCCACATCTTGGTGCTGCTCGGTCGGTTTCTGTTCGGTTGCGCCTCGTAACTCAGCCGTAACCCCCAACCGCAGTTACCCAAAACATCGGCGATCCTTGCCTGATATAGGAAGGGACGCTCCGCGCTGGCCATTATCTGAACTGCGTCAGGTCATTCCTCGGAATGGCCTCAAAACGCATGAGTGAATGTGGGCTGAGCAGCCCCTTCAACAGTTCCTCGCGATTGGTTTGATTTTCGTTCATTTTCTCGCGCGGTTGCGCGATCTATTCTCAAATGGCTTTGGAGGTTATGTCATGTTCAAGTCTTCTCATCGGCGTGGTTTTACGCTCATCGAATTGCTAGTGGTCATTGCCATTATCGCGGTCCTGATTGCCTTGTTGTTGCCCGCAGTTCAGCAAGCACGCGAAGCCGCCCGTCGGACGCAGTGCAAGAACAATCTCAAGCAACTTGGTGTGGCAATTCACAACTACCACGACACGTATCTCTGCATTCCGCTTGCCGATGTGAATGGGGCCGTTAACCCGGTTTCGGCTCATGCTCGAGTTTTACCATTTTGCGATCAGGCGAATCTTTACAATTTGATCAACTTCAATGTTGGGTACGACGACGTCAGCAACACGATTCCCCGGAATACCGAATTGCCGCTGTTCCGTTGCCCATCGGATCCCACCAGACTGCCCGCAACGATTGGCGGAAGAAACAATTATTATTGGAATGCTGGCTCCGGAGTTGTCATGTATTCGTCGGGAGCGGCAGGCCAACCCTCACCGAATGGCATCATCTACCACAATTCGATCATCCGATTCGCTGACGTTTCAGACGGCTTGAGCAACACTGCGGCTATGTCCGAGAAAATGACCGGTGACGGAAACAATGGTGTATCGACTCCACGAGTGGATACCTACAAGCCAGGAACCTACCCCAACACCGCTGACGAAGCTTTGCAGCAGTGCAATGCGACGAATTTGACCGATTTAAGCATGCAGGGATACTCAAACGTTGGTGCTCCGTGGCTTCAGCAATATCACTCGACCAACCAGTACAATCACATCCTTCAACCGAATGGTCTCTCTTGCATGTTTCCTCCTGGACGCATTGCAACCACCGCGAACAGCCAGCATGTTGGCGGTGC
The DNA here is from genome assembly GCA_903911795.1 of uncultured Schlesneria sp. GTDB lineage: Bacteria > Planctomycetota > Planctomycetia > Planctomycetales > Planctomycetaceae > Schlesneria. The sequence continues at coordinate 4,352 of CAIWEX010000380.1, read as the reverse complement.
TCAGATTCTCTTGTGTGATGGATCCGTCAGATTCATCTCCGAGAACATTGATGTCCAGACCTGGCGCCGTTTGGGAACTCGCAACGGTGGCGAAGTGATGGGCGAATTCTAATTTGATCCGATGCCCCATGGTGCCCGACCTTTGATTCGGGAGCAATCCATCAGCCGGAACGCGCCAACGTCCTGTTTTAGCAGCAGGCGGGCGCCCGGCGTCTGTTGTCACGCGCCCAGATGGAGTTCGCTCCGTCTGGGGCATCTTGAATCCCGCTTTCCGTTGAAATCGAAATCATGAAACGAAGCCTGTTCGCATGTCTCTGTGCACTACTTCTCACGATCGTCACAGGTTGTGGAGCATCAGCACGCACCTATTCGCTGAATGCCGATCTTGCTCGTTCTTCAGTCAAGGAAGCGATGCAGGCCTGGGTTGATGGCAAATCTCCGAAAGACTTGAAACCGCGAATCATCGTGGGTGATCCCGAGTGGGAATCTGGTCTGAAACTGGAATCTTTTGAAATCATTCCGAATGACGAACTCACGGATGGCTCAAATCTGCATCTTCGCGTGAAACGCAAGCTTTCCAGTGGAGGGCAATTTGCCGAATCGACTGTGAAATACATCGTCAGCACATCCCCTGTTATTACCATATTCCCGCAATAATCGAGGCAACTCATGACCTTTCAGCAGTGGTCCTTTTTTCTGTTGATTCCGCTCTTTTGCCTGGCAAACGCGTCCGCTGAGGATGGGCTGGCAACGACTCGACCGGAAATGAAAAAGCGGATCGAAGCACTCAAAGAGCGGACATCACGTCTGTCGCTTCCGGCTCCAACAGCGCAGGAACTGGCGTCAGGACGGTCACTCGTCAATAACGGCCGACTCCGCTCAATCTATCTCCCTCCATCATGGCAATCGTTCGTCATCACAGGTTGGGGTGGCAGTTCGGCTCGACCACCAGCAGGTGGAACAACCAGTTTGCTCAAGACAATGGAAGCCGACCCCAGCTACGCTTTCAAAACACGGCTGTTCTGGATTGTTTCACGCGCCAATGACTGCCGCTACTGCCTGGGTCATCAAGAACTGAAGCTGAAGCGGGTTGGTATGACCGATGATCAGATTGCTTCGCTCGACAGTCGCTGGGACGCGTTCCCGACCAAAGAGCAAGCTGCGATTAAGGTGACGCGTAAATTGACGGTCACACCGCATCTCTTTGGCGAAAAAGATCTCTCTGAACTGAAGCAGCATTTTAGTGAACCCGAAGTGATCGACATCATTTACACGGTCAGTCGGTACAACGCCGTCAATCGTTGGACATCAGCCACCGGAATTCCACAGGATCAGAAGTTCGGTGGTGAAGCGCACAGTGAACTCGATACGCCGACATCACCTGAATTTGCGAGTGTTCCTTCAATCGTCATTCCCACCGAGAGCAAGCCACGCCGCGCGTGGGAATCCAGGGACGACGTCATGACCGCACTCAAACAGGCCCATGTGCGGACGATCTGTGTGGGGCTTCCTACGATGGAAGTCGCAAAAAACATTCTGGCGAAGGACTGCCCGGGGACGTCCCCCCCTGTCTGGTTTCAGGCAGTGGCGAACCTTCCAATCGCACTGGACGCCTGGGGCCAGCGTCTCGCGATGGCCCGTGAAGGTAAAACCCCCACGGATCTGAGGATTCTGATCGCCTGGGTCACTGCTCGCGAAAACCGGGCATGGTACGCGGCCGGTCACGCACGAGCACGATACCTGGCATCCGGCGGCGACGAATCGGTTCTGTATTCCTTCGCTGACCTTGAAAAGGGAGCGACACCTGCCAAAGCCGAAGCATTACGTTTCGCTCAAAAGCTGACTTCAACCCCTCATCTGATCGATGACGCTGACGTTGCTCGCCTCAAAGAGTTCTTCACGGACTTTGAAGTCGCCGAGATCATTCAATTAACGGGTGACGCCAACGCCTTTGATCGATTCACGGAAGCCTTGCGCCTGCCGCTGGAGTTTTAGTCGACCAGAAGCGAAGTCGCTCAACACAATTCACCGTTCATCATCGAGACTCACAATGTTGAAGTTATCAGCACGACGAATTGTCACCTGTTCGTTGTTGGCGTTTGCAGCGAAGGTACTGGCAGGTCAAGTCGGTGCCGCCGAATCCGTAACTGCTCCGCGACCGATTCCCCTGACGCGGCCAGAGATGAAAGAATTTCTGGAAGACATGAAGGGGCGATCCCAGCGGATTCCTTTGCCCGAGTTGACTGATGCGGCGCGGGAAGAACTCGGTGAACGTAGCGGCAGCTACGAAGCCCGGCTGCGCTATCACTACATGCAGCCTGGTGATGGTCAGGGGCCGGGGGGGCAAGGGCGTGGTGCGGGAGGTGGCGCAGGGGGAGGTGGCTTCGGGCGGGACAACGATCCCGACAATACTCTCGATTATGCTTTCAAAGTGCAGTTGTTCTGGATCGTCTCTCGAACCAACAACTGCCAATATTGCCTGGGACACCAGGAATCGAAGTTACTTGGTGCCGGAATGACCGAGGACGAGATCGCGGCGCTGGATGGGGACTGGTCACAGCACACTCCAGCCCAGCGAACGGCCTATACCTTCGCCCGCAAGTTTACGTTCGAACCACATCTGATGAACGATGCGGATCTTGATGGGCTGCGAACGTACTACACAGACAAACAGATCTTGGAAATGATCCTTTCGATGGCTGGAAACAACTCCATCAATCGCTGGAAAGAAGGGGCTGGCATTCCCCAGTCCGCTGGTGGTGGGAACTTCGGTCGCCGACCTGGTACCGAAACGACGGCAGAACCACCTCGGCCTGCTCCGACGGCGCACAGCTATCTGACCCCCACCTCCGAAAAGTTTCAGAAGTCGATTACCAAAGTCGCACCAGTGACAATCGATTCCAAAACGGGCCAGGCCACGCGATCGACGGTTTCTATTCGCCCGGCACTCGAATCGAGAGACGATGTTGAAAAGGCATTGCAGTCGGCGCGGCAACGTAAACCGCGATTGCCCCTGGTCGATGAGAGCAAGAGTCGGGAACTTCTGCCTGACGGATTTCCCGAGGGGCCGTTGCCACAATGGGTCCGCCTGCTGGCAAATTTCCCCAACAGCGCCAAAGGACGCATCAGCAGCATTCGCTCTGCGGAAGACCGCAATGATCTGAAGCCGCTGTTAAAAGCCCAGTTGAGCTGGATTATCGCCCGACAGGATCGCGCCTGGTATGCCGTGGCCCAGGCCAAACAGCGACTAAAGGAGCAAGGCTGGTCGGACGAGCAGATCTACTCTCTGGATGGGGACTGGTCGAACTTCACACCTGCCGAACGATCGCTATTTGTGCTGGCTCGCAAGCTGGCCGCTTCCCCCGTGGTCCTGACTGACGCCGATGTTGCCGAAGCAGTGAAGCAGGTGGGACCGCGCCAAGTGGTTCAGACGATCAGTTACACGACAAGTCGGGCATCGTTCGATCGGATCACGGAATCCGCGGGCCTGACAGTGGAGAAGTAGGCCACTTCGAACGCGCGTCAAAATGACGTCGTAGCAGAGAAGTTTTGGTCAATTGCCGCCGGAAGATGAAAGAGACGCTCGATGAAGAACGCGATAATCCAATTTTCAATACTGGCGATGTTCGGAGTGTTGGCACAGACCGCGAGTGGCGATGACAACGTGAAAACCCCGGAAGTGCCGCCGTTCATGGTGGGGCCTGAGCTGAACAAGATCTCTCCGGATGCGATTGAGAGGTCCTATGAAGGCCGGAAGATTCCAGAAGCGATACGGATGTATCTGGCAATTGTGCGCGGACCTCGGATTAGCGCGAATGATGGCTGGTTTGGCCCCGCGCAATCTCGTTTTGGCTGGGATTGGCTGGAGCAATTGCACGGGACTGGTGCAGGTGATTCGATATCTCACGATAAGTTTCTCGGCACGCCTGAATGGTTTCATCGCCTCGATCGAAATCGGGATGGGAAGATCATGGCCGAGGACTTGGACTGGTCTGATCGCAATCCCTGGGTGCAACAGTCGTACCTGGTCAATCGTCTGTTTCGAAAGGCCGACCCGAATGGCGATGGTGAATTGACTCGTGAAGAATGGCTGGCGTTCTTCGACAAAGCGGCACAAACGAAACAGAGCTTGAATTCTGACGACTTAAGGGATGCCTGGCTATCAGGACTGTCGTCCAATTTTCTTCCGGGTGATGCACCCACCAAAGAAGTCTTACTGCAAGGCTTGTTCGCCGGAGAAATCGGCTCACTGCAGGAAGGTCCACAATTGAATCAGCCAGCCCCGGATTTCAAGCTGAAGACGCATGACGGTCAACGCACAGTTCCACTTTCTGAAGTCATCGGTTCCAAAC
>CAIWEX010000379.1 GCA_903911795.1 uncultured Schlesneria sp. | reverse complement strand
GGCAGGGAATGGAACTCGCTACGACGTGACAGACATTTCCGCGTCGTTTGCAGTCCAGACAGACGCTGTGCGTGGGGATACGCGGTTGGCGTCCTTCGACAACTGCGACCAGGACTTCGATCAACTGGTGCTGGTTGATCGGACATCCATGGAGTTCGAAGTCGACATGAACGTGATCGGCAATCGGTGTTGAAGTGGCCAGAGTCTTGATGAACGCTGGCGTCGGATAGACCGCCTGCACCATCTCATCGATCTGCCCCCAGTTCCGCAGTGCTTGAATTCCGCCAGCCGTCGCGCAGGCACCGATCGTGATCAGGTACCTGGAATCGACTCGAACTCGCTGAATCCGTTCGGCATCTTCCGCAGTTGTAATCGAACCTTCCACGAGTGCCACATCGTATGGCCCAGCACCCAGATCACTGCTTGCTTCTGCGAAATTCGCCAGTTCCACAAGATCGCAGACAGCCAGCAGTTCATCTTCGGCGTCGAGTAGTGATAACTGACAACCATCGCACGAGGCGAATTTGAAAACTGCCAGTCGTGGTTTTCGCGATTTGGCCATCACAGTCGCTCCACGAACAGAAAGTGTCCGACTCGATCATACCGCAAGACGGGCCCATCCTTGCAGATGAACTCTGGCCCCAGTTGGCAATGGCCGCACAGTCCCACCGCACACTGCATGTTTCGCTCAAGCGACACCCAGATCTTTTCGGCCGGGATCCCACGCTTCATGGCACTGATCGCGACATATTTCATCATGACCTCGGGACCACATGTCAGCAGCGATGTCGATTCGGGACGAGCCAGGTTCATGCGATCAATCAGCAGTGTCACGACGCCGATCTGTCCCTGCCATTCGGGTGTTGATCGATCAACTGTCAGTTGAAGGTCGAGTCCCCCTTGTCGCCAGTCCGAATATTCACTCTGGAACAATAATCCGTCGGGCGTTCGTGCTCCACAAATCACGTGGATCGAGCCGAATTGATCGCGATGATTCATGAAGTAATAAAGCAACGGTCGCAGCGGCGCCAGGCCAAGCCCGCCAGCCACGACAACGACATCCTGTCCTGTAAGTTCATCGACCGGCCAGCCCGTTCCAAAGGGGCCTCGAAGTCCCAGCGTCTCACCGACCGTCAAACCTGCCAGCGTGCGAGTCACATTTCCGGCGACTCGTACCGTGTGAATCCAACTTGAGCTCTTTTCGGGATCACCACTCATGGAAATCGCCGACTCACCCACGCCCGGCAGATACAGCATATTGAACTGACCGGGGATAAAGCGGTAATCCAGATCTTTCGCCGGGGCTGCGACACTGAGCCGGTACGTCGCAATTCCCTCTGCTTCCTGAACAATATCATCGATTCGGACTGTCTCGGTGTGCCAGGGATTGGCACGCAGGATCGATGAAGGAGACGGCCAGTGACTCATCAGGTTCCCTCCTGCTGAAACGTGGCGACTTCTTCAGTGATATCAATCCCGACCGGACACCAGGTGATGCACCGGCCGCAGCCAACGCAGCCTGATGTTCCGAATTGCTGATGCCATGACCCGAGTTTATGCGTGAGCCATTGTCGGTAGCGCGAGGGTGTGTCGTCGCGAACGGGTGTCCCCCCTAGGTAACTGAAGTCGGGATTGAAGCACGAATCCCAGACACGCTCACGCTGCACACGGTCCATATTCAAGTCGCGGACTTCTGTCACCGAAGAACAAAAACACGTAGGACAGACCATCGTGCAGTTTGTACATGACAGGCAGCGGTCGCCGACTTCTTTCCAGTGAGGGTGCGACAGATTACTGAGAAGCAATTGAGGAAGGCCGTCGGTCGACATGTGACGTTCAATCTGATCGACCGCTAGCTGGC
>CAIWEX010000378.1 GCA_903911795.1 uncultured Schlesneria sp. | reverse complement strand
GGCTCAAATCCGGCCCCGCCCCCAGAAGGGAGAGCCAGAAAAGGAGTGGCGTGACAGACATCATGTCGGCGTTGTAATGAAAGTCCGGCATCGTGCCGAGACGAATTTAAACTTCGCGGGGACGGCACTTTCTGCCGATCTCTGAACTCCAATAACGACACGTTCATTGGTGATAAACCTCGAACCTGGCAATGCCAGAATCCGAAGTTCGAGATAGCCCGAAACATCGTCGCGACGATGTGACCCGGCCACTTTTGTCGGTTTCGCCGTTCTAATTCATCCTGGACGCATCCATTTTCACAAATTTTGAAATTTGAACCCAATTGGGATGCGGAACGATGCTGCTCGCGGTCGCTTCGGGATTCCGCGTTCTCTTGGATCGCACCCAGCGTTAAGCAAGCTGGTCCACCCCCGTTTCCCCGTTCCTGGGGCGAAACGTTGGGATTCAACCCGTTCAAATCAGGGCAAGAATATAACGCAGAGACGCAAGGGCGCAGGGACGCAAAGGTAAGAACGGAAGCGAGCAATTCCCCTGCGTCTCTGCGCCTTGGCGTCTCTGCGTTAAATTCCTCTTCATAAAACAGCGAGTTGCTCGCCTCAGGCCCCGGTAAGCGGCAAATGCGGTCTACGTGCTGCATTCCGTGGCACGGGCTTCCAGCCCGTGTCTTCAGCAGACTTCACATTCCATCCTTTTTGACAGCGTTTTCCAATTCCTGATCCGGGATCGTGTCGTTTGGCTTGGAGTCGGCATGGGCTGGAAGCCCATTCTACGGAACCACTCGGCCCGTTCGGCTGTGCTTGACCGAAGGTCTCCAATTCTCGAAACTACCGAATGATATTCGCATCATTGGCGGATTCGATTCGTGGTGGCTGGCCTCCGCGCAGGACGCTGTTTCCTTCAAACAGATTGCGCTGATCGATCGGTGGCGGGTTCAGCCAGTCAGCTTCTGTGAACTGGCCACTCTGCGAATACGCCTTGAGGGCATTTCGATAACAGACCAGTTCAATCTGCTCGCGCGGGACACCACGTTCGGCCGCCAGCTTGGCGGTCTTGGGGACGGCGAGGACATCGGATTTCCCCCAGTCGGCGGAGCTGTCGACGATGACTCGTTCGGCCCCGGCTACTTTCAGGATGTCGACCATCCGTTCATTGCCCATTTTTGTGCCGGGATAGATCGTGAAGGCGCACCAGTATCCGCGATCCAGAACTTCGCGATAGGTCTCTTCATTGTTGTGGTCGATGACCACCATGTGAGCCGGGATTCCATGCTCTTCGATCACATCCATGCTGCGATAGGTCCCCTGCTTCTTGTTTCGATGGGGAGTATGAATCAGCACCGGCAAGTCGACCTCTTTCGCCAGTTCCAATTGAGCGCGGAAGAACTTGTCCTCGATCGGCGTCTGATCGTCATAGCCGATCTCGCCGACAGCGACGACACCTTCCTTGGTCAGAAACAATGGAAGCAGGTCCATCACCTGTTCAGCCAGTGCTTCGTTGTTCGCTTCCTTCGAGTTCAGTCCCATCGTGCAGTAATGGCGAATTCCAAATTGAGCGGCACGGAAACGCTCCCACCCGACGAGTGACGCAAAATAGTCGTGGTACGAACCAATCTGCGTCCGTGGCTGCCCCTGCCAGAATGCCGGCTCAATGATCGCTTTGACTCCGGAGGAAGCCAGGGCTTCATAGTCGTCCGTCGTCCGCGAAACCATGTGGATGTGGGGGTCGATGTACAGCATGGAATTCTCACTGTTGAAGCTCAAAGTCAAAACCGACGGTCGCCGCAGGAATGACCTGTTTGCTGCGACTCGTCATCCGGACAAGCCGGCGGATTCCTCAATTCGCGGCTTCGGCAGCCGCCACCGTTCGCCACGAGATCTCACCCGCAGCGATTGCATTTGCCAGATCGGGCGATGCCGCCAGGATCCCCTTCGCCTTGGGATGGGGACTAACGTTGAGAGCCAATGCCGCAGCCTGCTTCTCTGCGGTCGACCCGGATGTCAGCGCGATTCGCAAATCTTCGACGGCCCTGTCATCCGCAAACGGACCGACACAACGCCACAATTCCGCCGGAATCGGCCGATGTGCTGCTCGCCGTTCATGAGCGAAGTCGACCAGCATTCCCATCAATTTTGCATTGGCTCGCTCGTCGACGCCAATCACTGGTCGCAAGGACATGCCGACAAACAGGCACTTCAAAATTAACTGATTCCACTGATCATCGCTGAACTGTTCTGACGGAAACGGGTTGTTCTGAGCAACCGCCGAAAAGACCGCCTTGATGTTATTCCGAATCCCTTCCGCCGCACGAAGAACGTGAGCCTTGGGCTCGGGCAGCAACGGCAATGCCTGGTAGAGTGCAACCAGTTCGCCGACCTCACCCGTCGAAAACATCAGGTCGAGCGTTCGCACGTAGCTTTCGATGTCGGTGGAGGGGAAACTGAGTACGAAGTACGTTCGGACCAGTTGATCCAGACTCCAGCCGATGGGAGACCAGCCGGGCCGAGCCGCTTCGGCAGCATTGCGATCAACTTCCGATAGCGTCAGGTCGGTTTTTCCGACTTTACGCGGAACGAGTCCAAACGCGATGAAAAGCGATTTCTTGTCACCTCGGGAAACAGCGGCAGCACGGTCGTCGATCCAGTTCAATGCGGTCGAATCGACGCGCGATGAAATCCAGGATCGAAACAATCGGGTGAGTGGAGCAGTCGGCTCGGTCACTCGCATCCTCCTGACGTAAGAAGCAGTTTCTCAAATAGTTGCACGTCACATTGCGATGCGTGAACGGCATCACAATGACAGTCAGCGGCGAAAGTCGCGTGGTCAGCCTGAGCAAGTCAACAGGCGTATACGGGCGAGTTCACGAAGGGGCGAATCGCCCGATCAGTGCCCGTGTCCACATCCGGTCGGATTCCCGCAGCAGCCTGCCATCGGCAGTGATGGAGCCGGGCTGGCGATTGGCAGTGCGATTCCACCCGTGATCAGCCGTTCCACTGGCGTCGCGGCGGGGGTGGAACCGAGGTCGACTCCCGCACGCTGGCAGAGTTCACCCCAGGTGTGGATCTTTTCTTTCATGCTGTGCTGAATCGAAACCGTGCGAGAATTCTGTTCGCAATGATAATCGTAGGTGGGCATCCGTTGTTCTCCTGTTTCAAGTCCCCGACCGATTCAAGGATATCCATCGGAACTTGCAACGGGCAAGGGCAGGGTGGCATGTCCGTTGAAACGAGTGTAGAAGATCTCGGTATTGAGAATTGGCAGTTTTGCAAGGGTCGCCGCCGCAGGGAGGGTTCCCAGCCGTTCCTCAATTGCTGGTTCCGCATAAGTTCGTCGCAAGTTCCCTAAAACTCAAGTATTGCGAATGGCATTGTCGGCCGGTCCGGTGCAAACGGTTGCTCGGCCTGCAATGTCATTCGGTAAAAGTCAGGTTTCCCCAGTCTGGACTGGGTGAATTGAGGATCGAATGCCACACAACTCGTTCATCACTATTCCCGGTCAATTTCCGCAGACTCGACCACGTCGCTTGCGTCGGCACGACTGGTCACGACGACTGGTGAGAGAAAACCATCTGACGGTCAACGACCTGATCTGGCCGGTTTTCGTTCACGACGGCGAAAACCGCCGAACCCCGATCGCCTCAATGCCGGGTGTCGAACGATTGTCGATCGACCTGCTGGTGACAGCCGTTGCCCACGCGGCCGAACTGGGAATCCCCGC
>CAIWEX010000377.1 GCA_903911795.1 uncultured Schlesneria sp. | reverse complement strand
TTGCGACCTGTCATGGCACTGTAAAGCATGCACGAGTAAAGGTACGACCCCCACAGTCCGGGATGTGCTCGATCCTTGGCAAACAGGCTTTCCAGCCGTTCGGTCGAAGGAGTCTCTCCGAAGTAACGAATGTGTGCGTAGCTGGCATCAACAATCGGCACACTCAGTTCTTTGCCCATCGAAAGATGCAGTTGATGTTGCCGCTCAAAACCCTTTGGGTAGTCACTCAGGATCGATGCCGTTCCAAACAACAGCGTTTTCGAACCGCTTTCCTGAATCAGCTTGTGAAACTGTCGGGCATAGGGCTGAAACGCAGGCTCCTGAACGTTGTAGATATCCTGAAGCACCACATAGTCCCAGGTACCGCTGGCAATCATGGCACGGGCTGTCCCTTCACCCGTACCAGCCTCCCAATGCGACCGCAACGATGCTCCCCCTTTGATACAGCCACCAACCTTGACTGGACGCCCCCCTTTGTCAGATGCCGCCAGTTTTTCCAGCAGTTGATTGCTGACAATCGTCGGGCATTGGCTGTTGCCGATCAGTAACACGGTCACAGGTTTCGCCGGTTCTTCGGCTGCAAGTGTTGTCCATGCCACACAGCCAAGAAGTAATGTGTACAGGCAGATTCTCATGTTGGTCCTTCAGAGGATGACCTACTGTTTTGATTCGAGTTCAAGTGCCTCACGAAATTTCGCCAGCGATTCCTTTTCCTCACCTCGAGCTGCATAGACATGGCCATAGGCCCGCAGTATTCGGATGCGCCAGCCTGGTGCCATTCCTTCCAGATTGCCGTACTCGTTCAAAACGGCCAACGCTTCGTCCGTCTTGACCTGATCGGTCAGCAGACGAGCCATGGCGACTGTGGCCGTCAGCGGTTGCCACCCATTTCCTTTGCCGGTGATTTTCAGCACTTGTCGGTAAGCATCCAACGCCTGTTCGTCACTGTTCAGGTTATTGGAATAGTTCTCGGCCAGCGTCAGCCAGAACGCTGCATTCCTGGGAGCCAGCTTGATCGCCTCCTGCAGATCCTTCACCGATTTGTCACCCACCTTCAGGAACGAATAAACCTGGCCACGCAGATGAAGCGCCTCGCTGGCTTTTTCGACAAGCTCCGCCGGCCAGGCACTAAAATCAACATCCTGAAACTGTTCGGTCAGTTCGAGCCACTTTCGATCCTGATGAAGTGCTCGCATCCGTCCCAGGATCGCTTCGGGCTCGGCGGTATAGTCACGGTATTGATCAGCAACTTTCGCCATATCAGCATCACCATGGTGAAAGTAAAGGCGATGTCTGAGTGTGATACTTTTTCCTGCGGCGAGCGTGAAGTCGCCCGAATGCGAAGCGCACGCAGGACACGCATTTCCCGCGGGCCGACAGACGACAGTCTTGTGATCGTTGTAGTTGCCTTTGAAATGATCGGTACCAAACCGGTTGGCAGTGATGAGGCCGTAAGTCCGTGCATGCCAATGGGTGGGGAACCGCAAATTGGAGGGATGATCGAAAATGGCAATCCCTACCGTTTTGCCATTGTGATCAGGTCCATAGTAGTCAGCCCATTCCGCTCGCTTTCCCCAGGCACCAGCATTTCGGTCGCCACGACTGTTGATGATCGTCCCGTTCGACTTGTTCCCTTTCTCATCTTCAACTTTCATCCAACCCGCAACCCGAACCATTAACCCACCGTCTCGTTTGTCGCCAATCACGACGGGAGTATCGACAGCGTGCAGATCGATGTCATAGTCCATCAGCAGTTGTCGGTTCTCCAGGGGGATAAAGGTCAATCGCACGCGTTCACGCAGAACGACTTTGCCGTTCCCCAGCCACTGGTTCCAGAGGATTAGCTCTCCAGTTTTTCCTGAGATGGTCTTTTCAATTTTCTCAAGCCTGATTTCTGCCGTATGTCCCGCCAATTGTTTGCCGGGTGCCCACCAGAAGTTAAAGCCATTAACATCGCTATGCGAGAACCGAATCGAACGGTGATGCGGATGATCGGGATCTTCTCCTGGAACGCCTGCCTTCATTGGATAATGACGAGTGACATTCTCACCATTCGGACCCACGACGGGATAAAGAAAAGGGGCAACCCAGTCCTGGTGCCGCCACTCCGTAAAGACCTGATCATCGATCTTGACCTGAATCCGATCAGGAAGTTCACCGATGACGACTTCTGCATACGATCTGACGTTGAACGTCACAACCAGCAGAACAATTTGACATATCACGTGTTTCATGTCGTCCCGGCTCCTACTTTGTCAGGGACTCAAATACAAATTCGCCGAATTCGTTCCGGTCGTCCATGACGCGAGTGCTGTTCGTGGCGGACCAGAGCGAGCGTTGCACATGATCATCAGCGACGACATGCGTGTGCCCGATGTTACCTCGCCAGAATGAACCTGCCATCGGTCTTTCAACATTGAGGGTCTTGAAAGGAATCGCAATCAATGCCGTCCACGTCTGCTTTTCGACATCCACGCGTGACTGATATTGCCATTGGCCATTCCAATCAGGATCGAACTGTCCATACCGTGGATCAAGAGGATCACTGTTGAAACCATTAGCAGCGTCGACCTTGGAATCCATCCCGGGACTCACAGTGAAGCGATAAATAATCTCATGAGCCGGGTTTGCATTCGTCAGCGGACTTTCAGGAGTCTCCGAACCCCCTGGACGTGCAGGAGTGCGAGATGAAGCGCGGAGTGGTGCCAGATAAAGATCGATGACGTCCGGCCGTACTCCTTCTTTTGATGCAGGAGACTCCACTCGAAGATAAAGTTGGCTTGCGTCAGCCATCGCCCGCACCACAACCGGCCCGAATGGAACCACACCCCGCTCACTGTTTCTTTGATCTGCCAGAACGTTGGAAATCCGTTCCGCCGGGATGCTCGTCCAAAGTGGTGAGTCAATCGTGATGGACGCATCCGTCAGGCGAACAGTCAGCCGTTTGGCGCCTGGCAGCGGCGCCAGACGGATCGATTTCGTGTCCCAATTCATGGGCGAATTCGCGTACGGCTCCTGATATCCATCATAAGCCAGTCGCAGATGCTTTGCGTCATGGCCCAGAGGAGGGAACATCACGAATCCCCATCCCGGCGTTGGTTTCGGGTTGGCACCTTTGGCATCAAACAGCGAATTGATGTACGCATTTCGGGAGTCGATTGCGTCAATCAACCGATCGCGTGCGACGACGTCCGGCTGAATCTGGTAGGCGTGGTGAAGATGGACAACTTTTGCGAGTCCCTTCAGATAATCAAACTCACGGCGGACCTGTAACAAGCGGGTCTGGATCTTTTCATATCCGCTCTGCTCTGCGGCAGTTTTCTCGGCCTGGGCCAGATGCGATTCCAGTGATCCCAACAGGTTTGGGGTGTAAAGGAAGCCCAGGAATTGAAATGGATCTGTCAGAAACTTTCGTCGCTGCCCGTAGATGTTGTGGTACACCCAGGCAGGTGATCGTGTCCCGAGGAATTCTGAGTAGAGCTCGATTCCGTGATAGAGCTGATCATAAAATGCGACCATCGACGGTGACGACTTATCGAATGCCGCCGTGCAGAACTCCTGCACCAGCAACTTCGCCTGCAAGTGCTCGGGATCATCAAACATGCGGCCCATCGTGTAATAGACCGGACCTTCCAGTCCATACAGGTCACCGGGACCATCGCGGTAGATCGACTGAAACTTGTTCAGCGTCAGTCGCTTCACCTGGGATTCCACGAAGCGCGGCGTCCGCATTGGCGTATAGCGGGTTCCAAGATTCGGACACCAGTTGTAGATGTATGATGAGAATCCCGCCGGAACAACATGACCGCGCCAGGGGACAATGTCTTCTTCATTCGTACCGGTCAGGAGAATTCGTGTGTTCGTTGGAAACTTCTGAAATGACTTCGGCGGATTCTCGGTCTGGATGTAGGACATCATTGTGACCTGCTTGCCAGGTCGTGTCTGCTCGACACGTTCCGCGATCTGGCGATGTAGAATCCATAGCTTTTCTCCCCAGTCACTCCCCGTGCCGAAAAGCTTTGTGCAGCTTTCACACTGACAGGCTCGAAAACCATCGGGCTGACCGAGATCAACGCCCTCAAACCCGCGATCGATCAAGCTGATCAAGTCCTGGTAAAACAGCTCCTGGACCTCAGGATTCGAAATACAGTACTGAGCGTTGCCAGTTCCCTTCGCCGTTCGTTCTCCGTTGATCAATGCAAAGTATTCGGGATGTGAATCCGCGTACTTCTCACGCGGGATCGCCCGTTCGTACGTGTGACCGCCAAAGACGGTATCAACCAATGGAAAACGATTGTTTGCGATGTCATAGAAGCTCCCACGGGCAGGGTGAGACGTATTGAACTCCAGTCGCGGTGATACCGTAACATTCAAATCGGCAGGGACGGAGATCTTCGACACTTTGAGAAATTCAATCGCGGGCGAAGTCAGCAGGTCGATCTTCGCTGCGGCACTGATCGGCTGATATGCAGCAAGATCGGGGTAAAGGAACCGTGTCCCCGCATACTGACGCAGGAAATCCACGACCCCTTTCGCAGTCCCCAGACGATCCCACATCGGACGCCGCTCTTGCAGCGATTTGGCTGGCGACGGCTGATCTCGCCCGGCGATGATCACGTCGCGGCCCGCCGTTTTGTGGACATAGCTCCAGCCCTTCAGGCTATCCAGTGAAACTCCCTGTGCACGTGCGAAAACCGTATCTCCCAGAAAGATCGCCGGACGGGAGACGTCGCGCTTCTCTTCGGTAACGACAACGACTTCGCAACCATTCGCCTGAAACGCAGTCTGAAAAAGTCGTGCTGTTTGCTGCAAACTCGCTTCGATCGATGGAGACGGCGAAGAGTTTGGCAATACGATCTGGTACTCGGATCGTCCCTCGGAAGCGAGGATCAGATCTGCCGCACCGCAGTCCGCGCCATTCAGGAGCATCGTGACAGCGAGTACTGCCACAGCAAATCGAATATTCGTAGACATCGAACAGTTCCTCGAACCGATTGCGAGTTTCAACAACCGGCCTGTTCTGCCACTTCAACATGGGTTCTGTCAACGAACTCGGCAATATCTGATTCGTGCAAAATCGAAGGTGCGTTGAACACCCCTGAGTTCGAAAGGTATGCGATAGTCGTGGTT
>CAIWEX010000376.1 GCA_903911795.1 uncultured Schlesneria sp. | reverse complement strand
TTCCCTTTTTTTTACGGCATTTCCCAGCCCTTCAAAGATGTTGATAGCAGTGGTCGGGAGACCCGCGCCGAGCACGCGTTTCCTGATTCGGCAGGAGTTTCAAGCGAGCAGTTTGTCGACGACGTTGCCGTGGACGTCGGTCAAGCGAAAGTTTCGACCGAGGAATTTGTAGGTCAGTTTCAAGTGGTCAATTCCCAGCAGATGCAGCATCGTTGCCTGCAGATCATGGACATGGACCCGGTCCGCGACAGTGTAGTAGCCGATCTCGTCGGTTGCTCCGATCGTCTGGCCGGTCTTGAAGCCTCCTCCAGACATCCACATGGTGTAGGCGTCAATATGGTGGTCTCGCCCTGGCAGCGTTTCGCGGTCTTCTCCCTGAGGCGTTCTGCCGAATTCGCCACCCCAGACAACGATGGTTTGATCGAGCAAGCCACGTCGTTTGAGGTCAGCAATCAGTGCTGCACTGGCACGATCGGTTTCGCGGCAGCGGTCGTCGAGCGATTTGGCCAGATCCGTCCCGGCATTGCCGTGGTGATCCCAGTCCGTGTGATAGAGCTGTACAAAACGGACTCCACGTTCGACAAGTCGTCGGGCCAGCAGACAATTGTTGGCGAACGAGTGCTTACCAGGTTCCGCTCCGTAAAGGTCCAGTGTCTCTTTCGTCTCACCAGCCAGATCCATCAGTTCAGGAGCACTCGACTGCATCCGGTACGCCATTTCGTAACAAGCGATGCGAGTGGCGATTTCTGGATCAGCGGTGGCATCCTGGCGAATGGCATTCAAATCATTCACCGTTGCAACGAATTCCCGCTGACGATCAGGATTGATACCACTAGGGTTCTCGAGGTTCAGGATCGGCTCTTTGCCCGATCGCAACGGGACCCCTTGAAAGTTCGTTGGCAGAAAACCACTCGCCCAGAGCGGAGCCCCGCCACGGGGACCTCGTGGGCCCGACTGCAAGACGACAAATCCCGGCAGGTTTCTCGATTCGCTTCCCAGCCCATAGGTCACCCAGGCTCCCATGCTGGGGCGTCCCATGAACTGAGGTGATCCTGTGTTCACGAATAGCTTGGCCGGGCCGTGATTGAAGACATCCGTTGCCATCGATTTCACAAAGCAGAGATCGTCGGCGACACCTGCCAGATGGGGAAGCAGTTCACTGATTTCGGCTCCCGATTCCCCGTGACGGGCAAACTTGCGGACGGACCCGAGCAACTTGGCATCGGACTTGATGAACGCGAATCGCTTTCCTTTGACATACGATTCGGGGATCACCTTTCCATGCAATTCGCGTAGTTTGGGTTTGTCGTCGAATAACTCCAGTTGGCTGGGGCCACCTGCCATGAACAGGAAAATGACAGCTTTTGCCTTGGGGTCATGATGCAATCCACGGCTGCCGGGACTAAAGCCCGGTGGCTGAAGATCGGCGTGAGCGGATTTTCCGTCGTCAAGCAGTGATCCCAGGGCCATCGCTCCGAGTCCGACACCGCAATCTCGAAAGAAGTGCCGTCGTGTTATTTCTCGCAGGCGAAATTGTTCGAAAGCAGAGTCGTGCATTCGTCTGATCCTTGGGTCGAAACTCTATTGCGACAATCTGGAGGCTGAACCGTTACTCCG
>CAIWEX010000375.1 GCA_903911795.1 uncultured Schlesneria sp. | reverse complement strand
GATGCTGTTAAAGAAGGGCAATGCCTTTTTCACGCTGAAGTAAGTCAAACCGGGTGCCGGGGCTGGAGCGTCTTCGCGAAGCCCCGGAAACCACTACCACGCTAAGACCGGGGCTTCCCTTCGGCCCAGCCCCGGCCACCCCACCGCATCGGTCACCAAATCAGCCTCGTCAATCAATCTGTTTCATCGTTCCCTCAGGTGCTGCGAGAACTATTCCTCTTCAACCTCTGCCTGTAACTGGCACCAGCGATCTTCGGCTTCGGCGAGCTGATTTGTGAGTGCTTCGACTTCATTATGCAGCCGCATTGCTTCGGCCGCATTGGACGTCACCAGCAACTCGGCACTCGCCTTCTTCTTCTGGTCATCCAGTTTCGCAATGGTCTTTTCGACGGTGGAGATCTCTTTCCGCACGGCTCGCTCATCCCGTTTGGGCGCTCGCGGGGCCACTGCAGCAGCCTTCGCCACGGACGGCGGCGCTTTGCTCATTTGTGTCGCCAGTTCGCGTTCGCCGTCGTCGATTTCCTTGTTAACGGCGTACAGATAGGCGTCGTAGCCTCCGCCGTAGTTCGTCACATGTCCATCACGCACTTCAATGACGCAGGTCGCGACACGTTTCATGAAGTGTCGATCATGTGTCGTGAAAATCACGGTTCCCTTGTAATCAATCAAAGCCTGAGCCATTGCCTCCACGGTATCGACATCCAGATGGTTGCCAGGTTCGTCGAGGACCAGAATGTTGTGTTGGCTGAGCAGCAAACCGGCCAGGCAAAGTCGGGCACGTTCCCCTCCGGATAGAACCGAGACCGGCTTGTTCACTGCTTCGCCACGGAACAGCATCGCCCCGGCAATATCCAGAATTGTCTGGGCCTTCGTCATCCGCGCCGCTTTTCCTTCCAGGTATTGGAAGACGGTCTGCTTCTCGGGAAGGCTGGTGTAAACATGCTGGGCATAGGTTCCGATGTCGCAACCAAACCCCCATTTTGTATCACCCGCCAGTGGTTTCAAAGAGTCGACAACAGTTCGCAGGAACGTCGTCTTTCCCTGGCCGTTATCCCCCACAATCGCCGCTCGCGACCCATGATCAATTTCGAGGGTAATTCCTTCTGCAACACGCCGCTCGGCATACCCGATCGCCAGTTCTCGGCAACGAAAGGCTGCGCCGTTTCGCGGTTCGACCTGAGGGGCTCGGATGCACGCGGTCGGCTCATCCACGGCAACATCGGCGAGTTCCAGACGCTCCAATTGCTTGGACTTGGACCGAGCCTGGGTGGCCGTACTGGCGCGAGCCTTGTTCTTGGCAATAAACGTTTCCAGGTCGCGACGCTTGGCCAGGATGGCAGCGTTCGACCGGACGACATGCTCGTGCTGCTCTTTCTGGTAGTTCAGGTACGCATCGATCTTGCCGGGGTACATCGTCAGTTCGCCACGGGTCAGGTCGAGCGTATGGCTGCAGGTTGCCCCCAAAAATGCCCGGTCGTGTGAAACGATCAAGCACGCCTTCTGGAAGTTTCGCAGGAAGTGCTCAAGCAGAATCTGTGTTCGCAAGTCGAGGAAGTTGGTCGGTTCGTCCAGCATCAGCAGGTTAGGTTCGTGCAGCAGCAGCGCCGCCAGTTTGACGCGAGTCTGCCACCCCCCCGAGAGCTTGGCGATCGGGCCATCCAGATACGCCCCTTTCAGTTCGAACTGGCCAGCCACTTCGCCGCATTTCCATTCCGGTTGACCGCTGTCACGGATCAGAAAGTCATGAGCGGACTCGCCAGGCAGAAAGGGATCGTGCTGACGCAGATAACCGATCTGCAGGTTGGGATGGCGAATAACCTCGCCACTGTCGAGTTCCTCTTCACCAAGCAGCACGCGCAGCAGCGTACTTTTCCCGGCACCGTTACGTCCGATGAATCCGACCTTCACATCGTCCGAGAACGTCGCATCCGCGCCATCCAACAACACTTGCTCACCATAGCTCTTGTGAGCATTCCGAATCTGCAACAACACAGCCATCAGCCGCAACCCCTCCTCAAAGAATCCACACACGCGGCGACAGTATAACGGAATCGCATGAGATTTGGAGACTGGAGGCAATCAAGGCTGAGCGATGGCCCAAAACGACAATCTATGATGCGGATGAACTGCCGCGGCCTTCCATTTGAATTGCTGTCCAGATTCCTAAGAAGCATCCCAACGGAAAGCAGCTCAACATCACGATCTTGAACCAGAGGGGATAAGGCAGTTGCGTGACATTGAATACAATGGCAATTCCCAGAAGGAGAGTGACTGCGATTCCGGCCATGAGGTTTCCGAACCGGTTCGCAATCCACACGCCACCGAAGGCAATTGCACTCCAGAGGATCACGACAACCCCCAGAACCCAGTTTGGATATCGGGCGACATGCAGGCACATTTCGTCCATTGTCCCCTGAAAATCAGCCGGGATGGGGTGGACAACGGAACTGAAGGCTTCCACGGCAATTACCAGGACGAATGCCAGTCCCATGCCCAGCACCACTCCAAGTCCGGTCCTAAGTACTGTCTTCACGGGTATTCCTCTCCGATTTCCGCAACCCAAGCAAGCTGATTCCCAGCAGCAGGCAGGTCGGTCCTTCGATGGCAATCCACCACACGGGTAAACCTTCGCCACAATCGATCATGAACACGACGATCCCCTGAATCGCCATGGCCCAGCCCAGGAACGCAATCAATTGGGAATAACGCGGGATGTCTCGTGAAACAAACCAGAGTAAAATACCAAACGACGCGAACCAGAGAGAAGTCGTGCGGGCGAGATATCCAGCAATAGGAGCTGCTGGAAACGGTCCCAGTCCCAGAAATTGATGACAGCCCGCCAGCCACGCGCGCGGTGCCACCACTGCAACTGCGGCAGCGATGTTGACGACGCCTAACCCGCGCAACAGCCATACGAGGCCACTCATTCGCTGTGACATGAGACCTTTCCTGACGCTGCTGATGTGATTCTCTCCCACTCATCCTTCAATCGCGCGTCGCATCGGCCGAGATATGGATAGAGCAACGACAGGCCAGCGAAAAGCAGGCCCAGGCCGCCATATGCGGGGGCGAGATGCCAAAGGCTGGTATATCCGACCGCCAGATGAACCACGATCGCGGCTCCATAGGCGGGAATCCCGGACAGCAGCAGCATCCACCATTGCCAGCGTGCCCCTTCGCGAAATCCCCACAGTGCCGTCAGCAGGACTATGATCCCAGTGGCGATCAGCATTCCGCCAAAGCTGGCACGGTCATGTGCGATCAACGGAATCAGCCGCGGATTTGCCGTGGCGAGATCGCTCGCACAGATACTCATGAATTCCAGGTCCTCCGGAACGAAGACCACCGTACAGCCAACGCCCGAAATGATCAGCCCTGCAGTCACCAGAACTGCCCCGTGGATCACAAATGACAACTGGCCCCACTGTCCCCATCGCCACTCGGGTGTTTCTCGCAGGTTCGGCAACGAGGTAAATTCTGGCTTTCCAAGCTCCCCCTGCCACGCCATCAGGCTGAATTGAAACATGATGGTTGAGACAAACGCGTGAAACGGGTCGAAATAGCCAAACCCCAGAAATGAAAAGAACGTGGCAAATCCGACGAGTGCAGAAACCATCACGGCCACCATTGCCCAATGGTGACCTCGCCGGATTCCGTACCATGAGAGAAACAGATACAGGACTGCGACCGCGAACATCGTGCCCGACAGCGTGACCCGATCATGTTGCATGAATGCCAACAGCCGGGGATTAATCAGGTTCAGTTCGGCTCGTGACATGCCAACGAAAACTTCGTCATAGGAGAGGACGACGTGAGTACTCGCGATCCCTACGGCCAGGAGGCCGCCGAAGAGCATCGCGGCCCCTTGAATAAACGTCCAGAACCAGGCGAATTTCTGAATCGGGATTTTTTGTTCATCATTCTTTGCGACGTCAGGTGTCGAGGCATGATCCGCATACAGCACCGCCTCGTTGATTCGCTTGGGAAGTCCAGGACCTGAAAAGACCAGGCCGGAATCGACGACAACGCAGTTGGCCCCCTGTTGTCGCAACTCCAGTGCATCGATCGGCTCGTGAACTCCACCAGCAATCAATGAGATCTCGTGTCCATAATCTGCTCGCAACCGGGCCACGGTTGCTGACACCGCGCTCAGTGCCTGCTGGCCAATGATCCAGCCCCCAGAAGAGCCTGCGACTCGACCTTCCACCATGACCCCACGGCATCCCGCTGTGATGGCCTGGCCGACGATGAGCTGGAACTGTTCCGAATTCAGATCGGCGCGAATCGAGAGCCAGGCAGGACGGCCGGGTCGGAAATTCGCGGCGCACTCCAGAACTTGCTGAACGTGCAGGGACCAATCGCCTGCGGACCAGTTCGAATGCAGGGCGTGATCGGATGTGGCAAGAATGAATCCGTTCACCAGTGGAGCCAGACCTGTCAGCATCGCACGGCAATCTGCGGTTGCGCCTTCGCAGGTCGCATCGGTTGCCACAGTTAGCCGGGCCAGGTACTGGGCGGCGTTGGATCGTCGTGACAATCGGCCGATCCAGTCGTCGAGACTGTCGGCATCAGGTTCAGCAGTTATCCGGATCGATCGCTGCTCGATGTTTAACTCGACTGGCTGCGTTGCGCGTATTGCCTGTTGAGCGACCGGGCCGACTTCGATGAGTCCCACGCCGAACCGCGCCAGGGCTTCCGTTGCGGTACCATACGGATCAACCTGATGCCCGATCATGACAGGACCGGAAATATCCAGTCCTTGTTCCGCCTGGCTTAACCGCCGATCGGGACGCATGTGCCCCATCAGATCGATCACCGTGGAGCCGAACGGGAACCGGCTGAGTCGTCCCATCGCATTCAAAGCCAGATCCCTGCCTGTTTCTGCGGGAAACAGAAACAACAGGGGCTGGAAGACTGTGCGATAGGACCAGTCAGGCATAGTCGGCGCGATCCGTATTCCCAAGTATCAGTTGCAGTGATCGATAATGACTCGACCGCAACAGCGACGGCAGGTTAACGGATTCGCACTTCTCCTCCAAGAATCGCCGAACGAATGCGTCGAAATCAGAAATCCATCTGGCAACGCAGGTCAAACATATTCGTGTGGTTCCCCAGAAATGTCGCAGCAGGAGTGTTTGTCGCAGGTCCACCAACCCCATAACGGAAGTTGGACGCCGAGTAGATGTAGTTGAACTGAATTTTCCAGTACGGATTGAGATACCAGTTCAGCCCGGTTGTGTAATCACTCATCTGGCCACCGCGGATATTCTTGTCGTTCAAATCGATATATGAATATCGCCCGGCGACTTCCCATGCCCCCCAACCGCAGTCGTCTCGCCAGGGGCCGAAGTTGTGTAATGGAACAACTCGATCAATCGCTCCTGCCTTCCGGTCGTAGGGGCGATGCTCACCCGTCAGGAAGTAACCCGTCTGAGCATAGACACCGGGGAGGACTGCCATCGAACCACCACCGATATTCTGTGTACCGGCAACATTTGCCGCTTGATCCACCAGATTGACCATGGCTTCGGACTGGAAGGAGAATGGGCCGTTCACCCACAGAACTTCGGTTCCAAGCACGTTGAAGGTGCTCACGCCGATGTTACCCGTGTTGACGAAGAATGGCGTTCCGTTAAATCCTCCGTGCGCCGCCTGGCCACTCGATCCGACCGTACCAGGTGCGTTTGCGCCGATGTACATTTCGGGAATCGAACGGAAAATGGTCTTCTTGTCAGGGGGGGCATTGAAGTAGTGCCCAAGCCCCACGTGCAGGTACTCACGTCCTTTGCTCGCTTCATCGTAATAGGGGAGGTACGTGATACGTTCTGCCGTTCCCCAACCTCCCGCCGTCGAAACTGTTCCACCAAATTGATCCTGACCCGTCTGGAAGACCGACGCGGCCCAGGTCGCGGAAAGATC
Organism: uncultured Schlesneria sp.; assembly: GCA_903911795.1. Classification (GTDB taxonomy): domain Bacteria; phylum Planctomycetota; class Planctomycetia; order Planctomycetales; family Planctomycetaceae; genus Schlesneria. Next base: position 1,205 of record CAIWEX010000375.1, on the reverse strand, counting down.
TGCCGAGTTGTTATAGAAACCGGTCCCCAGATGACGGAACGGTGTGAATGCCTGGAAGAGAGACGATCGTTCCACAAATGTCGTGTAGCGGAAGCTGCTGACCACTTCCAGACTGAACGGTTGTTTCCACTGGCCGATTCGCACGGTTCCCAAACCTGGAATCTGTGTTTGCTCGACCCAGACATCGGTAAACGTGGGACGGCCGAAGAACGCAAAGTCCATCTGGAAGAAGTAGTTGGTCGATTCTGTCAGACTCCCCTTGGCAGAGAGTCGTGCCCGGCGGAAGTCGGATCCGTTCTGAATCGTCCCATAGGAGGTCTTGCTGTTCTCATCCTGATTGAAAAACCCGGTATCTGCCTGGAAGACACCGTTGATCTGAACAGTCGGGTAAGTTTTCTTATTCAGCCGATCCAGAATCCCGGACACACTGCCGTGCAATGCGGAGATACTCTGATCCTGAGCCGAGTCTGATAGGTTTGGTCGCCGCTGCAAATATTTTTCGATCAGACTTTCAATATGTTTGTCGTCTTCGCTCAGCGGTTCGTTTTCTTCGGGTGCAGGCGGGACGGGTGCGACGTCGATACCGAGCGTCTGCTTCGGAACCATCGCAGTACGTAACTCGCGATTATCCTCTTCGAGCTGCTCGATCCGTTGGCGCAGCTCTTCGAATGGATCGCTCGCGACCGCAGACTGGGATGCATGTCCCATCGCCGCAACGAGTAGGGCGGATGCGCCAGCGCGCAGCAAACCACCCCATGCCGACTTCCATGTCAGAACCATGAGCGAATCCATTCGTCAGAAACAGGAAAGCGATGTCCTCGGGATTCTTTGAGCCCGCAGACAAGAATAGTTATCGGGTTCAGTCTGCAATTTGCATGACAGCGGTAGGTTGAATCCTCTTAAGGTTCACGGATTCGCCATAAGTTGCGGATCAAAAGTATGTTGCAGATCTTGCAATCAATACACATTTTGTCGCGGCGTACCAGATTCTGGTCAATCTGCTGGTGAAAATCAGTTCAGCTCATGAAAGAACAAACCTTACGCACCGGATGAGACTAAAGTTGCCATCATCGCTCCACCTCACAGCGCATCCGTACCCTTCGTCAAATCAATTTCAGTGGGCAGAACGATGGAAGGCAGAACGATGTAAGAGCTCTGAACCATGATTCTTCATCGTTCTGCCCCACATCGTTCTGCCAATGTCT
>CAIWEX010000374.1 GCA_903911795.1 uncultured Schlesneria sp. | reverse complement strand
GGCTCCGGCACTCGAACCATCGACATATGCAAACGGGAGCGGGCGAGATTCTCCCCCCCCCCGTCGAACCAGTCATTCGAAAGGACTGGTATGCGGGGAGACGGAGCGGGATTGGGATCGGGCAATGGGGCGAAACCGTAGCGAAGTTTTGCTTGCGGATCCTGTATCGCCGACTGTTGCGAGTTCGTCGAGGCTGGCTGCTTGGTTGGTACTGGTCCCCCGACTCCGCATCCGACGACGCAAATCAGCAAGCCGGTCCACTTCATGGCAGTTTCTCGACCTTGAATGCCAGTTCGTTCTTGCCGGCTTTCACTGTGGCAGTCAATGGACTGGTGGTGGCTTTCGTGTACTTGGCATCAATTAAAGGCTTGGGAGGTTCAATCTGCTTGTTCGCCCCGGTGGCATCGGTTTCGAAGAAGGCTGGCTCTTCGGCACCGACGATAGAGACGCTGTATTCGCCTGGCTTTGCGGCCATTTCGACATCGACGACAAACGCCCCCTCAGACGTCAATGGTGCCCAGAATCCGGCTGATCCTGATTTCGGCGAGAACGTCACACGGCCAAATGGCAGCGGTGATCCGTCAGCGAATGTGACCTTGCCCGAGACTTGGCTCGTCGCTGGACCACAGCCAGAAATAGTTAACAGACCGACAAACAGTACAAGTGATTTCCAATGTTTCATCAGACGGACCTCTCAAGAAAGTAAAAGCTCACGTTGCAACGCGATGGCAAGAAAACTGAATGGGAAGTAAAAAGCCGCCGCAACAGTTCTGGTTGCGGCGGCTCGATCAAGCCCATACGGCACATGGCCGCATCATCTTTGCATGGACACCGATTAGAAATCGCCGAGTGGATTTCCGTCAGAGCCGTTTCCGAGATTGGTGATGATGCTGGTGTCAACGTTGACGCTCACGCCACGAACAGCACCGTCAGCCATCAGGAAATGGACCACTCCAACGTGCCAGCTACCCAGATTCGGGTTACCTGCATCGCGAATATTAGTGGCATTATAACGCATGTTGGGTGCCAGTGGACGATTGTTCATTGGACCAGCGATCCACAATTCACCCCAGCCGCCGTCGGTTCCGGTTGGCCCCTGATAGCCACCGCCGGAATTGTAAGAAATTGGACCGTCACGATTATCGCCATTGTCACCGCCGGCAACACCCAGACCATTCGTGGTCACATGCTTTTCAGCGACCATGGCGGTGTTGGATGAACCATCTGTGAGGGTGGAGAAACTCGTGCGTGGCTTGTAGTCGCCAGCGTTTCCGCTCGGATTACGAATTGCAGACTGCAAGACTCCCTTTTGACGAGTCGCCGCTCCGCCACTCGCCGTAATGTCGTTTCCATCCGTGAATTCATTGGTCCCGACAGTACTGCTCCACGTGGTCGCAACATAGTCGCTCGTGACATTTCCAGCCTTGTTGGCATTGGTATTGCGTCGCGTTGGGCAGCGGTAAATCTGGATCCCGGCCATGCCAACGCCGTTAACGATTGCATTGTTCGGGTTGCCGTAGGTCGTCGCACCGTTGACATCAAGCTGAGCATAGAGAGGCGCTTGCTCGATATACGGGAGAATCAGCGAATACCACGTCAATCGATCGCCCCCGAGACTGATCGGAGGGAATCCGTTGCGAGTGTCGTGGAAGTTATGGATTGCCAGCCCAAGTTGCTTCAATCCATTCTTGCACTGGGTGCGGCGGGCCGCTTCACGTGCCTGTTGAACGGCTGGCAAAAGCAGCGCGATCAAAACCGCGATGATTGCAATCACCACCAGAAGTTCGATCAGCGTGAATGCCGAACGCAGGTGACGCTGCGCGGTTGGTGTTAACCGATTCTTCATCTTTTCTCCATGCATAAATAACAAATATCCGATAGGGCACGTTGCTTTCCCAACTTGTTCATCCGCGATGCGGAAGTCAATCAACACAGAAGTTTATTTGAGAATCACCTCGAAAAACCGAAATTCTGCAGCATACTCAGGCGCATAAATACTCGGACGGTGGCTGCTGAATTGCCCCTCCATTTCAATAAGACACAGACATGTATCGTTTTGGATCTCCACTGAAATAGAAGGCACGTTGGTCTGGCAAGTGAACGACTGGTGTTGTGTCAAGAGTCAATTGGGAAGCAGGTAGTTGGTGAATGCGCGCCCCATCCGCCGTCGACCGACGGCGACACCAAGGGTGAATGCTGACAATCGTTCGGATTTCGTTTTAGTCATTGGACTGAAACCCAAATCCTGATTGATCAATCACTCAAACATGCTTGAGACCTGATCCATAGCGTCTTGCGACGGGTTTGCGAGGGCTGGATTCCCCGGGAAGACGTGCTGAAAAAAAAGAAGCGGCCAGAGGCCGCTTCTACGTCATGAGGATTCGAGACGAATCACTTGCCCGACGTAATGTAGAACAGATGCTTTTCACCACGAATCAAGATGCCATTGGCCGCGGGTACGGGGGAGCCGATCACCGATTCATCCATGTTGTTTTCCGACAAGACTTCGAACTTGTCATTCGCGACACTCGCCACAAACACCGTTCCGTCTTCGCGCGGGGCATACAGTTTGTCTCCGGCGATCAGTGGTGATGCGTAGAAGTTTGCGCGGTTCCTTGGAAACGTCCCTTCCCAGACGGTCTTGCCAGTCGCAGGATCGATACTGGCAACTTCGCCGCGATCGCGAACGAGAATGACTCGCCCCTTGTAGGCAACCGGAGTCGGCACAAACGTCCCCACATCATCGCGTTTCCAGACATGATTAGTGCTGGTGACCTCACCGTTCCCCCTGAGTCGAATTCCATGCAAACGCGGAGTCCCCCGATCATTGCGACCATAGGCAATGACGACCATGTCACCGACAATGACTGGGGTCGCAATCGCTGGCCACAACTTGTTGGCTTCGGGATTGAAATTTCCGCAGGACCAGGTCACGTGCCCGTCGCTCGCATTATGAATGGTCAGGTGTTCTGCTCCCCATACCAGAATGGATTCTTTTCCCTGGTGCGTGATGACGACAGGTGTCGTGTATCCATGATCACACTCTGTGGGCGTCGAGTAGTTGCGGGCGACCTTCCAGGCCATGTCTCCAGTCACTTTGTCAAATGCCGCCAACCAGGATTCTCCCTGATGCATGCGAGCCATGATGACATACTTTTCGGTCAACACGGGCGAAGTCCCATGATCCCAGTACAGCGTATCTTTCCCAAATCGTTCAACGAGGTCCGTTTTCCAGCGAACTTTCCCGTTGAGATCGACCGCAGCAAACGTTCCGCTTTTGAAGAAGACGAACACGCTGGTACCATCGGTCACTGGGGAGGCATTACTGCCGGAACCATTGCGATGCTTCCCTGCGTTTTCCTTGCCGAAAGCGGCTCGCCATTTTTCGGCTCCCTGAATGTCATAGCAGACCAGCGCATCATTTCCTTCCGCCGGTGATGTCAGGTAAATCATGCCATTCAACAGGATTGGAGTGGAACAGCCTTTACCCGGCAATTGAGTCCGCCAGTGGTATGTATTGGCATCAAACTTGACCGGATACGTTCCCTGCTCGACACTGCCGTTCCCGAGTGGCCCGCGCCAAGACCGCCAGTCTGCGACTTCCGCCGCAATTCCCCATCCAGTTGAGAAGACGACCAAACATGCTGTCGCAACGAGAATTCTGTTTGCCATTGCTGTCAAATTCCTTGGAAATTGTGGAGCGATCACTCACGCGTCCT
>CAIWEX010000373.1 GCA_903911795.1 uncultured Schlesneria sp. | reverse complement strand
GTGGCGCGGCGACTTGAATGAGTAAGGAAGAATTCCGAAATGAGGTAGTTGACGATAGCGAGAAAAACCCTAATATTCAGGGGTGAATCACCACTTTCGGATTGCAGTCAGTTTGTCGGTCAGAGAATCCCCCCCTCTCCGTTTGACGAACTGCCCATGAGCCATAACTGATGGCTCATGGGTTCTTGCATTTATGGCTTTCTTGGCAAAGAGAAATCGGACCGCTGGAATGCGTCACGGCTTGGAACGTCATAATTTTTGAGGATTCTCTCATGATGCTTGAATTGGTGGCAATGTGTTTGCTCGGCGCAAAAGATTGGCCTCAGTTTCGTGGGGCGAATTCGGATGCGCATGCAATAAATGTGACGGCACCGATGGAGTGGTCAGATACGAAGAATGTTGCCTGGAAAGTTGGTGTTCCAGGGTTGGGGTGGTCTTCGCCTGCAGTTGTCGGTGAACACGTTTATTTGACGACGGCGGTACCTCGTGGCGAAGGATTGTCGTTGCGAGCAATGGCGCTGGATGCCACGACCGGGCAAACAATTTGGGACCGCGAAGTTCGCGCCGTAGAAAAGGCTCCGTCAATACACAAGAAGAACAGTCATGCCAGCCCGACGCCGATTGTTCGCGACGGCGCGGTCTATGTTCATTTTGGCACGCTGGGGATGGCACGGTTGGCCGCTGACACGGGCGAAGTCAAATGGACTTGCCTGGAATTGCAGTACCCGCCGATGCACGGCAGTGGTGGCTCGCCGGTGTTGCATGATGGCAAGCTGGTTGTCGTCTGCGACGGCAGCACCAATCCGTTTGTTGCGGCGGTCGATGCTGAAACGGGTAAGGTGGCCTGGAAAACCCCTCGATCCGTGAAGGCTCGCATCAGCCATTCTTTCGCGACGCCGACACTGGCTGTCGTGGATGGGAAGACTCAGGTCATGGCTCCCGGCCCTGACCATTTTGCCGCGTATGACCTGGCCAGCGGCGAGGAACTGTGGCGCGTGATGGCTCCCGGTTGGTCGGTGGTCCCTCAGCCGACGATTGGGCACGGGCTGGTGATTTACAACCATGATTACGACAACCCGGAACTGATCGCGATCAAGCTGGGAGGAAAAGGGGACGTCACCGAATCCAATGTCGTGTGGCGAGTCAAACGGGGGGCACCCAGTACGCCATCACCGCTACTGGTAGGTGACGAGTTGTACTTCGTTTCCGATGAAGGAATTGCATCCTGCATCGATGCGAAAACTGGGGAACGCCACTGGATGGAACGTCTCGGCGGGAATTTTTCGTCATCACCAGTTCTGGTCAACGGTCGGATTCTCTTTATGAATGAGTCCGGGTTGGCCACCTGGGTGAAGCTTGGCAAGAAGTTCGAAACAGTTGGTACGTGCGAAGTCCCAGGACGCACGTTTGCGACGCCAGCGTTCTCTGACGGAGCGATGTTCTTGCGGACAGATGAGAAGCTGTACAAGATTTCTCAATAGCTGCTTCCCGAATTTCGATGCGAGTGATCTCGGACGCTTCCGTGATCACTCGGCATCGTTCTGTTTCAGACGCTGAAGAATTTCATCTTTCAGGCCGGGAACGACGGACAGTCCATTGCCGTTGTAGATCGACGGATTTCCGTTCCAGTCGATGAATTCGCCCCCCGCTTCCTGCACGATCGGTAACAGTGCTGCCGCGTCCCAGGGGTTCATGGCCGGGTCGATCATCAATTCGGCGCGTCCCGTTGCCACCAGCATATGTCCGTAGCAATCGCCCCAGCCGCGTGCCAAGTGCACGGATTGCAACAACGCTTCGAGTGCTTCCCGCTTCTTGATCGCTAACCAGCGGGTCGAATTGGTTGTACAAAAGGTCGCTTCACTCATCGATGTGACGCTCGAGACACGAGCACGGCGAGGTGGCTTATTGCCGAACTGCCACCACGCGCCACTCCCCTTGGCAGCGTAGACGACTTCGTCGAGGGCCGGGAACCGTACGACACCAATGACGCAGACTCCGTCCTTCTCAATACCGATCAATGTCCCGAACAGCGGGACGCCGTGGATAAAGGACTTGGTTCCATCAATCGGGTCCAGAATCCAGCGGAAGCCGGTTGTGCCCGGTTTGTCAGGAAATTCTTCTCCGAGAATTGCATCATCCGGGAAAGACTTCGCCAGGCGATCACGAATCAGTCGTTCAGCCCCCTTATCGGCAATCGTCACTGGGGTGGAGTCGCCCTTGCGTTCGACGGCGAGGTCCGGGTTGCAGTAGTAGGGAAGAATGAATTCACTCGCTTCGCGGGCCACTTCCAAGGCAAATTCCAGGCGGGACTGATAGTCCACATTCGTATCTGACATGAATCCATTTCCAATAGTGTTAAGAATGCCAATCGAAATAAAACAAGAACTGTTGGGTACCGTCAGTTGTCTTCGAGGCGGTACAGGTATTCGCCAGCTTTACGAACCAGCAGGATCCCTTCATCCTCGCGGTTCGCAAATGATTCAACATCAATCGTCTTCGGGTCACGGTACCCCAGATTGATTCGTTCACAGACTTCCGGCGGGATTCCGCTGGCCAGCGTCACTTTGACTCGCGGCGTTTCCACGCCGTCGACAAAAGTACCGCTGCCGCGAACATGGGTCGAGTGCGCAAGCACGCCCCACGGAAAATCCTTGAACTTGTCCCACTGCTTTGTGAAATAGTCTCGGACGTGGTAACCGACCTGTTCAATCAATTTTCCATGCGTGACCGAGATTTCGTGCATATGGGGGGCGTAGATGATTAACTCACCGCCGTCTGCCACGACAGGTTCCAGCTTGTACATGCACTTGCCGGCGACCCAAAGTTCGTCATACATCGGCGGGGCACAGGACAGAACCTGCTTGAACGGTTTCGAACATCGCTTGATATGGACCTTGTTCGACAGATCGGCCGCCTCGTTCCAGGCGGATTCGGGTGTCCCGTAGAACAGTCCATGCAGGTTGCCGTCCGAAGCAACGACGAACGTAATCGCCTTGCGTTCGTTGGGAATCATCGCTGCCGCGCGGTCGACGACACGCCGAACCGCCGTATCCTTGACTCCAATGATTCCGACGTTCGTAATCAGCGCCCCAAGCCAGTGGAAAAAGTTCAGGATCTCCGGACCGCCGATGCCCGGAAAGAAGTACTTGTTTCCTCCCGAGAACCCGACGACCTCATGCGGAAACACCGGGCCCAACACCAGCAGGACGTCATAGTCGGCAATGCGAGAATTGATCTGCACTGGCACGTCGAGCGACAGCAATCCGCCAGAAATCTCGGACGTCTCCTGCTTGTTCAGTGTCCCGATCGTCAGCAATCGTTCGGGCCGATCCCATTCGTGGTTAAATAACCCCAACTGGTAAAACAACCTGCCGCGTTCTGCTTCAGATATCCCCAGCAGCTTACACATCTGTGAGTCAGACATGGGGGGATGAGTCCCCAAGGCAACCAGAATATCGAGTTGAGCGACAGCCGGACGCAAGTTCGTATGAAGAGCATCAAACAGCAGTGGCAGGGGAGCCGTTCGCGTAGCGTCTGGAATGATGACCAGAACTCGTTTGCCAGCGAAATCCTGAACAGGCAACTTTGCAAACCACTCACGAACCTGGGCATCGGACAATTTGGGCAACGGCTCGGGCATGAATCTCACCGACGGTCTAAAACGCAATTTCTGCCATGCGACACGACGGGGATTGTAGCTTCGCGCCTGCCAGTCGCGAAGTCAACAGGATTGAATCCCGACCACCAAAGCGATAAACCGGTGAGCGTTCATTGATGAATGGTCGTCTCCCCTCCCAGGAAGCTTTTGCAATATGAAAACAATACTCCCATCTCATGGCCCATTCTGGCTCGCCAGCTTGGCGTTCTTGGTGCTGACGACGTGTGCGACCGCGGCTGAAGTGCCAGCCGGGCTGCGAATCTTCTACACCGGTCACAGTTTTCACATGTTTGTTCCGGGGCAGATTGACGTGATCGCCAAGGCGGCCGGAATTCAGGGACATCGCCAGGTTGGAGCCCAGGGAATCGGAGGCTCGCGCGTCATCCAGCACTGGGATCTGGCGGACGATAAGAACAAAGCCAAGCAAGCATTGAAGACGGGTGAGGTTGATGTCTTCACGATGGCGGCACATCTTGCGATTCCCGACGATGGGATCACGAAATTCACCGAGTTGGGTTTGATGCACAACCCCAACCACCTGAGGCTCCTTGTTCAAGCGTCGTGGTACCCGTTCGACGTCGCGACTGCTGATAAGAAGATCCGCGAGAACTCGCAGCGAAATGAGATGAAAATCGCTGACTTGCAGGCTGCCATTGATGAATGGCGCGTCAAACTGGAAGCCCAGGTCGATGCGCTCAACAATGAGCACAAACGAAAGACTGTTTTCATTGTGCCCGTGGGCGACGCCGTCGTCAAACTTCGTGGCATGGTGATCGAGGGAGCCTTTCCAGGAATCAAGACTCAATCAGAGCTCTTCACGGATCCAATTGGTCACGCGGGACCGCAGGTTCAGGCGTTGGCGTCGTACTGCAACTATGTGGCGATTTATCGAATCAGCCCTGTTGGCTTGAAGATTCCGGGCAAGTCCGTCACGCCGGAACAACACGAAATCCTGCAGAAACTGGCCTGGGACACCGTGTCGGGTTATTCCCACTCAGGAGTCGTTGCGGCTCCATGAACTGGTGCCTGATGACGGGGCGATAGCACGTGGAGGGCGGCTGATTTTGCTCACGGGATCACGTCGACCACAGAAAAACTCAAGACGCCGCACATCGCCCAACGTGGGAATCACGCAGTGCCAAAAACAAGAAATTTTTGAAACGCAGAGAGCGCGGAGGTCGCAGCGAAGAGAAGGATCACCGCTTGCCTAACCTCTGCGCCCTCCGCGCTCTCTGCGTTTCAAAAAGCAAAGTGGTTGGACCGCAGAAGAGTCAGAGATTGTGGACGGAAACATAGCCTGCGTTTCAAAAAGCGGACGCTAAACCGAGTTCCGGTTGATGTGCTTCGTGGGACAGGCTCGAAACCCGCCCAACGCGGCAGGCAATGGCCAGATCAACCGCCGAGTCCTGCTCCACCACCCATCGCAAGATCTTCACCCGTGAATCGGCCGTGTGCGGCGACAAACAGGGCAAGTTCGGCGACCTCAGCAGGCTCATTTTGTCGGTGATCCAGAGCGATCTCGCTGACGGCATCATGCACGGCTTTAGGTTGCAGTCCCATCATCGGCGTTGCTGTGGGACCAGGCGAAATCGAATTGATTCGAATCCCGTGCCTCCGCAACTGCATTGCAGCAGCGTTCACGAACGCCGCCAGCCCGGCTTTCGTCGTGTTGTAAACAGGATTGACGCGAGCTCCGGATCGTGCTTTTGTCCCTGCAATCGATCCCAGCAGCAGAATACTGCCACGCTTCTCGGGGATCATCTGTTCCGATGCCGCATGAGCACAATAAAAGGCACCATTCAGATTGACCCCGACGGCAGTGTCCCACAGCGCCGAGGTTGTGTCCGACAGTGACTCGAGATTCAGGATCCCGGCTGTATAGAACAGGAAATCCGGTGCCCCAGCCACACGCTGCGAGAATGCGAAGAATTCTGCCACCGAGGCCGGGGACTGGACATCGATGACACGCGTCGACAATTGTGCTGTCGACAATTGCGATTCTGTTGCGGGCAACACGATCGCATCCAGTGCCGCCGGATTACGGTCTCCGACGACAAGATGTGAAACATGTCCTGCCAGCAGTTGGATGATGGCTTCGCCGATGCCACCCGAGCCAATAACGATGGCCGTTTTGTTGCGGTACTGGTCGGCAATTCTGTTGAACATGATTTTGTGACTCACACGATCATTGGAAGCATTCACGACGAATTTGTAGGTGCGGTGGCCCATTGTTCCCCGCCGACACTGACCGAGCAAGCTCAACGATTAGAACGAGCAATGTATGGAATTCCAAACTGATGTCGCTTCGATCACACTGGATCGATACACTACAATCTTCGTCGGGGCAAATTCCGCCAGTCCGTCGGAATCCCCCAGTCAATCGGGATGACAAAAGAGGTTTGAAAATGTGCCGAGCGTTTCGCATTCACGCCTTGTTGGTAGCAGTGTTCTCTTCGATTTCGCTGGGAAACATGCTGTTTGCCGACGACGAAAAACTAACTCCTTCTGCCGAAGCACAATCGCTGGTTGAAAAACTCACGGGCGATGATGTGACGCTTCACCGCGAGGCGGCCGAGAACCTCGTGAAGCTCGGAGATGCCGCAATTGCACCTTTGGCCGAGGCGGCGGAAGTCGAAGACGAAGTGGTGATGACTCGCTGCTTTGACGCACTGGG
>CAIWEX010000372.1 GCA_903911795.1 uncultured Schlesneria sp. | reverse complement strand
CTGCAAAGGCCCGATCCAGATTGGTCCAGCCCAGAGAAATCCGTTCTTCGAGAAACTTCCGGGTGGCGGCGATATTGTCGTTCGTCGGTTTCATCGGTTCCCGCGATGCCCAGACGGCATTCACGTCTGCACAGGCGAGTTGAAATTGATCTTCGGTCCCCAGCGATGCCAGCACGGTTCCGACAAATTCCGCCTGCTGTCGCCGCTTTTCAGCATCCATCGACGACGAAGTATCGCACACCAGTAGAATCTGTAGCGGCTTACCGTCCGGCAGCAGTTCGCGTTGCCAGTTCCCCTCGGGACTGGGGGGATTGAGTTGCACCAGGAAATAGCCATCCGCACCACGACGATGTGGCACGACAACGACATCCGATTGTTTGCCGTCGATTTCGCAGACAACTTCAAAATCGCGGGTTGGTGTATAGTCCTGTGCCGCGAATTCGACTTGACCTGAATGAGCAGCCTGCTGAGTTCGGACCGCATGTGTCGGACAACTGATACTCTTCAGCGGCAGTGCCGAGTTGACAGTGACTGACAGCGATAGCTCGCGCAGCGGCTTCGTCCGCAGCAGTTCACTGCGCAGTCCGTATGCATACCGATAGCGATTGGCTCGCAGTGGGAGGACTTGCGTATAGACAATCTTGATCCGTTTCTCGGAATGAGCTTCGATCGGGAAGACGCGGGCCTTGAAGATGTTGCCACCCATCCACTCCAGCAGTCCGGGGTCTCGTTTTTCTCGCAGAATCGTTTCGAAGATCTCACGAGCTCGCTGCTTTTCCACGACATCCGCTTCGACAAGTTCGTCGCCGATCCACATCCCGAAACCGCTGATCGAGGCATCCTGTGGCAGCGGGAAATGGAAGACCCCTTCCAATTGCGATTTCGTGTGATTCACGAACGATTCTTCGATCGTCGTCCTGGCGATCTGATCCCGAATTTCGACAGAGACTTTGTGATATCCGACGCTCAGCGGTTCGTTCCTGCCGTCAGGCAGGTTCACAATCAGCGAGCCGAGAGATTCATTCGTCGAAGTCCCTTCAAAACCGGCTAACCAGATCGGCTTCTGGGGAACGTCAACGATTTTCTCGGCAGTGTCGATTCGTACCAGTTGACGCGTTCCGGGTTTGAACAGACGATTCCCCTGGAGCGGAGCCAACAACGTAAATTCCGTCTTTTCGGCTCCCTTCGAATCAACCTGAACCTGACCGTTATGCAGCCGGGCTTGGGTTGGAGAAACACATTCCATCAACGTCCCCGGGCCGAGCGTCAATTCGACATCGGACGAAAGCTGAACCTTCACGGCATTCGGGCCGCGCAATTCAGTCCGCACCCAATCGCCCGGTCGCAAAAGTGTGTCACGACAAATCGGCGTCCAGCGACGAGCGAGTGCGGGACGCAACACAACAATTCCTTGTGAACTGGCGATCTTGCCAATCCGGCCATCTTCCGTCAGCGATTTCGCCACGACAAACTGCTCATCGCCAACGGCAGGGTTTAGCGCAATCAATTGCAATTCAGCCAACGGAACAGCACCTTCGCCATCTGCGGCATTGAAAGCGATGATTCCCACCAACTGGTTGTTCGCCGCATCTGCAAAGGCTTCAATCAGTAACTCCTGATCGTCACCGGGAAGATTCACCCGATAGACCAGGCAGTCACGTCCTTGATACATTTTTCGTTGTGTTGGCCGAGCCGTCAGCAATGCCGACGCTTCTTTGACTCCGACATCCAACAGGCCGAGCAGATCGACTTGCTTTTCCGGGTTACGGAACCAGGGGGAATCACCCGTGGTGACGGTGTTCTCAGATTCATCCACTTTCCACCAGCGGGAACCAACGGCGATCTGATAACGCTGGGGAGAATCCTGCTTTCGCACGAGCCCGGGGGCTCGCACCAGGATCTCAGACGCCTGACTGTCCCCAGTCTTCTTCAATTGGAACTGAAGTGTCGAAGCTCCGCGCAATTCCTGCAGAATTGCCGAGAACGGAGCCCCGCTGACCGAGGGGGTGACAAACGGATTCATCAGAACGGCTAACAGTCCCACGGCGGCTGAGAGCGCCAGAGACCCGCGCAGGATGAGAGTGATCATGGATGTTCTCCGAGGTGTTCGGATCATTGATTCAGGAAGCGGCGAAGATGTATCGCCGCCAGGGGGAGTCACCGATTGTGCGTTTGCCGCCAGAGCGAATTCCTTCGCCGCGCGTTCACGTAACGACTGCAGCAGGCCGGGATCAGGCGGCGCCGCATCTGCGTCGACCGAATGCAGAAGTGCATTCAGCCGCTCGTCGTCTTGGTCGTGTTCGTGGTCTTGTGTCATAGTCATTGGGTCTACGAAACAGGTCCCCGTACTTCGCGTCCCCCAGGGATGGGGTCGCGAACCAGGATTTCCATGCGGGCTCGAAACTCACGACGAGCTCGAGCCAGCTTCGATTTGATCGCCTCGACCGATCCCCCCAGAGTTCGTGAGAGGTCGTCGAGGCTTTGTTCGTCCAGGTATTTCGCGGTCAAAAGCAGCGAATAATCCGGCGGCAATTCGGCCAGCACCGCTCGAACGGCATCCGCCAGTTCCTGCCGCTGCCACGGTTCGTCGGCACTTTCCGAGAAATTCAGCCAGCGCTGCAATTCCACGGCACGCGCTTCGACGAGTTCCTTCAAACGTTGCACTTTGTTGATCTGCCGCCAGTACAGGGACGCCTGATGATGAGCAATTCCCGTCAGCCATCCCCAGAGCGTCCCTCGCTGAGGATCAAACTGCCGTGCCGAGCGAGCCGCCTCCAAGAACGTTTCTTGCACAAGATCTGCCACGGAAACAGTTTCCGACCCAACAAGCCGAGCGACGTACCGCCAGATATCCACGTTGTATCCGTCATACAACGCAGACCAGGCATCACGATCGCCGTGCCGCAATCCATCGATTACGGCCTGTTGGTCAGACTCATCGAGCACGAGGTGGTTTTCCGCTCAGGGAAGTGGTCTCAACGTCTATTGGGAATCCAAAGCCACGAAGTGTCGCAGTTTTTTGCGATTTTTTTGTTTGGCAGTTATACCGGGAACCGCGTGGGGTTGCCTGTCATGCCGTCTTGCCCTGACACGCCTCCGAACTCGCGAGAAGTCGAAGAAACGTTGCCCCCCGAATTCGTGAGGTGTGGGATAGTCGTGGTTCGCGAACCAACGCCTCGCATGTCGCATCAAGACGGTGTCCATCTTCGCAATAACCCACGTGGGTAACGATTTCGAGCTGAAAAACCACCGGTAGCCGAACTCGTGAGAGTTCGGAGATGGTTGAAAATTCCTGAATTCTCACGAATTCAGCTACGAATATCATTACCCGTGCTGGGGGCACCCGCCATAAACTTGCTGATTCCCGTTTCCAGTGGACCCATCAGTAGAGTAACATGCGTGCAGTCCTTTACTCTGGAGTCCCGTATGCGAACTCGCCTCGCCGCCCTGACATTCCTGTTGACCGTTCCTCAGTTGGTAACCGCAGAGGTTCCGATTGCAAATTACATTTTTCCTGCTGGTGGACAGCGAGGAACAACTGTCGTCGCGCGAATCGGCGGCTGCAATCTGCATGACGCACCCAAGCTGACATGGTCTGGAGCTGGTGTCTCAGTTCCGGCGGTACTGAGTCCCACAGACACAATCTGGTTTGAAGGGACCGTTATTCCGCAACCGGCGTCTCAGCAGAAGGAAGATTATCCGCGTGACTTCGCAGCCTCGTTGCAGATCGCGGCCGACGCTCCGGCAGGACGTCAAACGTGGCGTCTCTCCACCTCGCAAGGAGTGACAAACAGTTGGGGATTCGTCATCGGGGATTTTCCAGAAATTGTAGAGCACGAAGTGGAAGGCGAAGCTCCAGCGGTCCGTGTTGTGCTGCCTGTCACGATCAATGGACGTATTTTTCCGCGTGAGGACGTGGATGCCTGGAGCTTCGCTGCAACCAAGGGGCAGACGATCACGTGCCGTGTCGCCACCTCCGAATTCGGCTCACCTCTCAACGCGCGCATCGAAGTCCGAAATGCGGCAGGGGAAGTGCTTGGAGAACAGTCTCCGGAAGGAAATACCACACCCGATGTGCGGTTCGTTGTCCCGGCAGACGGTGAATATCAGGTCCGTATCCATGATATCGGGTTCGGCGGACTTCAAGACCATGTCTATCGCCTGACTGTTACATCCGGTCCGGTCCTCGATAACGTTTATCCTCTGGGAGGAAAGCGAGGCAGTTCCGTCCCCCTCGAATTGCGTGGCGTCAAGCTCGCTCAATCGGCAATGACCGTCACCTTTCCTGCCGCAGGCTCTGAATTCTCATTTCGACTCCCTGCAGAACAACAGGGGTTTGGCGGAGTCAAGCTGGACCTGGACGAACTGACCGAAGTTCTGGAAGCAGAACCGAATGAACAGACCGCGGCGGCATTTACCGTTCCCGCGGCACTGAACGGCCGAATTCAGGTTCCCGGTGATGTCGATACGTGGTCCTTTCGTGCGAAAAAAGGAATGGAATACGACTTCGAAGTGCGCGCCGCGCGACTGGGTTCGCCGCTGGACGCCGTCTTGGAAATCTCGGACGCGATGGGAAAGCGATTAGTCGAAGCAGACGATTCGCAAGGGATTCAAACCGACGCCCGCTTGCGCTGGACGGCTGCTGCTGACGAAGATTACCGCGTTTCAATTCGAGATCGATTGCCCTCACGCGGTGATTCACGATTCGCTTATCGCATTCGTGTTGTCTCCGCTGAGATGCCGGAATTTACTCTCGCGACAGCGGTCGATGCATTGATTCTGGAGCGTGGTAAGACGACTAACGTCAAAGTGACGCTGGACCGTGGTCCCGGTTTTAAAGAACCGGTTGAATTGGCACTGGATGGACTTCCCCCGGGAATGACAGTCAGTTCACCGGCGGCACCGTTGGTGATTGCTGCTGGTCAGCGCGAACTGCAACTGACATTAAAGGCCGAAGCAGATGCAAAAATTACGATCGCACCGGTGAAAATCACTGGGCGGGCCAAGGTTGGTGAAAAAGAACTGGTTGCTCTGTCGACATTTCAGCCTCCGAATCCTGAACCGGGGCGAGTAGCGATTGCGGATGATTTACGACAGTTGTGGGTTGCCGTGGCCGTCCCGACGCCATTCAAATTTCTCGGAATCTTTGAAACGAAGTTCATTCCGCGCGGCGGTGTCTTCGTTCGCAAGTATCACATTGATCGGAATGGATTCGACGGGCCGCTGGAAGTTCGTCTGGCGGATAGGCAAGGGCGACACCTGCAAGGGGTGCATGCGTCGTCCGTCGTCGTTCCCACCGGACAGAGTGACTTTGAATTTGCAGTCAACCTCCCTCCCTGGATGGAAATCGGGCGGACCTGTCGATCCACGCTTGCCGTTGTCGGAAAGGTGAGCGATTCCGATGGAACGCAACATAGCGTCAGCTATAGTTCCAACGATCAGAACAACCAGATGATCGCTCTGGTTGATCCCGGTCGCTTTGCACTTCAGTTACCTCGGACAACGATGTCGGTGCAACCAGGTCGCAGTGTCGAATTGCCGATCCGCCTGCAGCGAGCACCAGGGCTCTCGAAGCCGGTATTCGTGGAACTGATCGCGAGTGCCCCGATTCAAGGAGTCAGCGCGAAGCCCTTGGAAATTCCGGCAGATGCCTCGCAGGCGAACCTGACTGTCGTGTTCTCCGAAAAACTGTCTGGCTTGGATGTGCATCCTGTCATTCTGCGAGCGACGACCAAAGATGAACGAGGGCTGCCGGTGATTGCAGAAACCAGTCTGCAGTTGATTGAAAACAAGTAACACTGCCCCAACGTTTCCTGCACGTTGGCCCCTATTTTACCTCGGTCAGACCGTCCGCGTTGACGATCGCTCTCGGCACAAGCAACTGATGAGGTGACTTCGACCAGTAGGCGGGGACAGAATAGAGAAATGGAAACGCGAATCCGTCGCCGTCGATCCGGGCGAGGCTTCCATCCTCACCCTTTTGCAGTGCAATGCGATGTGTCTGACGAGCACTGATATCAACGACACGTGAGGCGGGTACGGCCGATTGTCCTTGCCAGGACTGATAGAGCGTGACCGATTTCCGTTTGTAACTGTCCCAGACTTCCAGATCGAGCGATCTGGTTCCTCTCGGAATGTAGATGTAGACCGGTTCCTGAGTCAGTCCCTCGATGTTGCTGGAACTTGCGAAGCCCGCCCCCGCATCACTTGGATTGAACTTGCCCGTTGCCAGATCAAAATCAAGTCCCGCCAGGTAGCCAAGATTGCCGCCATGGCCGAAGGTAAATCGATAGGTGCCGGGTGCGGGAGTGGCATATCGAACTTCTGCGACGTGCCGCTTCGATCCGTCAAACACAGTATCGATTTCACGCGACGGTTGAGTCGTCAGGGAGGGATCAATCATGGAATCCCAGGCTTTCGTCGTCGGGTTCCAGAAATCGACACCGTATTGCAGATTGCGGGCGATGTAGTATCCGTCCTTGCCCGTGGGATCTCTGGGCCACGAAAGCTGAAAGCCCAGTTGCTGGCCAGTACGAACGGCGACATTCAGGATCGTCGGAGCTTTCATGTAGCCGCTGTTGTAGACAAACGGCTGCACTTTCCTGGTCTCAGAGAACTCTTTGACGCAGGCGAGATCGTTCAGGTCAACATCGCGAACCTTGCGACCGTCGGCTAGAGTCGCATCGGCGAAACGAGAGACCGGGGTTTCCCGCCAGTGCTCCAGAACCTTGGCCCACCATGAAGCGGTCTCCTCACGCGTGTAGTGAGCGGGCCCCTGCACCAATCCGGGATCAGTGGCCAGGGCTGCTTCTCCCTCGTGGCCGAAGGTTCGCCGCGTGATCACATGCTGAGCCACCATGTACGACATTTGCCCTTTCCAGACAAACTCCTTCGCCAGTGGATCGTCAGACTTCATCATGTGAGTCGGCGGACTTCCGACTTTGATGTGGCCGGTATCGGTGAGGTAGTAGTAATACCAGAACTGCTTGAGG
>CAIWEX010000371.1 GCA_903911795.1 uncultured Schlesneria sp. | reverse complement strand
TTTGCTGCAAAAAGCAAGCGGTAACTCACGGCAATATCTCAACTTAGGTTGCTGCCGCATTGAAGTTCCGTCGAAGAAACCAGACTGACCTGTTCCAGTCTGCCGAACCGAACCAGGTTGTCTCTTATTCGCCTTGCCCCTTCTTTCCTTTGCCCCCCTGCTGCCCGCCTCGGGGCCGTTCGCCTTTGGGGTCGTAGCTCGGGTTCGCTTCCTTGGGGATGGGATCAGTTACGTGACGAAATTTTGCCATCGCTCCTTAAAGCACGGGTCATGCGTTGCGAGCATGGGTGGCGGGATGCTCCGCAGGTGCCATGCCATGCGGCGGAAAGTTACTGATTGAGATCCCAGTCGTCATCGCCACATCAATCCTATTTCTTTCGCTGCTGGGCGGGTTTGGAGCGCACGCGGGTGGTGCTCCTGTGATGAAAGCCGCCCTTCGGGTCACCTTCTGGGGATCGCTGGCGATGGCACTCACGGCTGGGGTCGGATCGCTATTCGGCGCTCCTGTCTCTTGACTTGAAGACCACGGACGGAATGATCCATTCAAATCGCCGTCGCACCCGGCACCCTCCCCGCCACCTTCAGCAGATCCGCCTTCATATCGACGATCTGGTGGTCGCGGTGCCAATCGCTCGGGAAGAAGTTCTTCAGGCGATTCGCCTGGATCCGGACGGGGCAATCGATGAAGCGGTTCTGGTCGGCGCGGGTGTAACACCAGGAGGAGTAGTCATCCGCACGCAACACACAGGTTATTTCCGGAAATAACCGTGAAAACATTGGAAGCTGGCGATGCCCGCGTGGCAGGAACAATTCACCAAACGCCTACAAACTGGGCAACTGCGTGACAAGGATCCTTCAGGCTGCCCAACAACGAGCGACGGAAGCATCTTCCCTCTCCGGGATGTCCACCAACGAAAACGCCCCGCGTTGAACGGGGCGTGATTGGCTCTCAGGCTGCAATCATGAACTGAGCGAAGTTGTCGACTCCCAATGCGCGTTGAAATTACGGCAGACTCAGGCCGAACACTTGTAGAGCCTGATTTGCGGCATACGACGCTGTCGGGGCGATTAGTCCGGGAATACTGCTGGCCTTGGGAGTTGAACCGGCGTAGGTCAGCATTGTCTTGCCGTCCGGGCCGATCATTCTTTGAACCAGATAGCCATTCAGACGGACAAAACAGGTCGAACTCCAGTTGTACAGGATCAGCGGCACATCCCCGATTTCTTCACCTGTGTAAGTGTACTTGTACTGCGCAATGACTTGCCCGTTCGAGTTCTTGTAGGTATCTGTCTCGACGACAGTCTCCAACCATCCGTTCATCGTGTCAGCATCCGTAGCGGCTTCGCCAATTTCGTGGCTGGTGACGGAGGTCAATTCGTCACGGGCATTCGCAAATCCCTGTGATGATGAGGAAGGGTTTGGCGAACCTGGATACGGCATCACGGCGTAGGCAAACGAGTTGGTTACCCCACCCGCCGTGTAGGTCGCGTAATTGTGATAACCGAGGAAGGCATTGATACTGGTTTCTCCGCCACCTGCATCAATTGCCACTCCCGGTTCCGTGTAGACGACATACAGCGTGTTCGGGGCGGGCTTTATCAGGCCGCCGATGTTTGCCACAAGGATGTTTTGGATCTGTGTATCTGTGAGATACACGGGGTTTCTCGATGAGTAGTGGGGTAACGTGCCCGTTAGCACCTTGCCGGTCGCTGCAGTCCCCGTGGAAGCTCCAAACGGTGCCAATGCGGTCATGTACGGCGACCCGACGATGTAGCTGAGAAATCCTTCGAGGAAGGTAACGTCCGAAGCATTGGATTTACCCGGTCCGAATGCAG
>CAIWEX010000370.1 GCA_903911795.1 uncultured Schlesneria sp. | reverse complement strand
GAATTCAATCGCTCAAGACCTGAGCCTAGACAGGAAATCTCCGGGACTCGGCCCCGGTCTGAAAGTATTCTACCTTCGAATATCGGACGCGCGTAGTAGTTGTTTTCAGGAAGTTTGTCGCCGAGGTCACAGTCAGTCGTTTTCGCTGGACAGATTGGAGAACTTTGATGCTCGCCCTCGCGGACGATTGTGCGTCAGGTCTTCGTTTTTTTGATTTTGGTTGGCAGAGGTAGGATCGCGTCGACGCGAATTCCCGGGGCTTCCTTCGCAAAGCCTCAGTCCAGCCCTGGCCACCCAACCCGGAGATGACGCGAGATGACGTACAGGCTCAATGGTCATTCGGCAGGGGCCTCGCAAATCCGTTTCAGCAAGCGGGAGATCGGAACTCGCAAATCGGATATCGAGATGAAATTGTGCATTCCACCTGGAATGGTGATGAATTCGCCAGCAATTCCTTGAGCAGACTCCCGCGGTGCCGCCTGGAAGAGTCGTTTTCCATGTTCAAACGCAACGATGTCATCGGCCGTTCCGTGGTATTGAAGGATCGGGCACGTGACGTGACCAATCCGCTCGACCGATGGATAGCGGTCCCACAAGAAGAATTGAAACGGAAATGCTGGATAGTGCCAGGCGACGGTTTCACCGAGTGATGCAAAGGTCGAATTCAGGATCAGGGCGGCGGGAGGCGTCCCCGCCTTGGACTGTTCTGCCGCCAGTCGAGTCGCCATGGCACCTCCCATCGACTCACCAAACAGCACGATTCGGTCCGGGGGTGTTCTGAGAGTCTCTGTGGCAAACGTCCAGATGCGTCGGGCGTCACTCGATAACGCGGCCTCGCTCGGCGAACCGCGATTGTCACCATAGCCGCGATAGTCAAACAGAATCACATCACAGCCGAGTTCAGAAAAATCGCGACAATCCGACTGGCGACCTTCGCGACAACCTCCATTACCGGGAAAGTAGATGACCAGGAATTTCTGGTCGGACTCAGCAGTTGATTTCCCGTGGAAGTGCCAGCCGTGCAGTGTCAGATTGTCATCGATCTGGATCTGCACATCGTCAGCATCCAGATCGGCGAACCCCCTCGACCGAGAGGCTTTTCACCTTCGTGGGACGATAGATCAACGAACGCTGGGCCATGATCGCGATGACAACAATGGCCACATACGGGACGACTGCATAGATCAGCACCAGCCGAATCAGAAATCGAGTCCATGTCCGACGCTTTGGTAACGTGGGATCGGGCTGCGGGGCGGCGCTGGCCATGATTGATCCTCAAGTCGCTGGCTACACGGCATGTCGAAACAGGATTTCGCCCCGACCGACCGAAACCAGATCGCCGTGATGCAGGTCAAATTCGGCACTGAACAATGATTCATCCATTCTGAAGCCGTGTGATTTCAGATCTCGCAGCAGGACGTTGACGAACTGAGGCTGAAACGTCGCTGCATAGCGGAAGCTGGGGAGCAGCGGCGGTGGTTTGGGGCCGAACAGACCCAGCGTCCCGCGCCGCATGCCTGCGCCGGGGCGGATCCCACATTCCCCGAAGACCAGCACTGTCCCGGCAATCATATTGAAACCAAGCATGTCGCCCGCAGTTCCTCCGATTGCGATCAACCCGCGTCGCATGGTATGCCCGATTTCGTTACCGGCATTTCCATCGATCAGGATCGTTCCCCCTGTCATACCTCGGGCAGACCCGCGATAAGCAGCCCCGGTCAAATGTCCGGCATTTCCGTGGATATGAATCCGTCCCCCATGCATTTCGGCGCCAACCCAGCCGCGGGCATCGCCATCGACCTGGATTTGCCCACCCTTCATTTCGCTGCCGACATGTCGCCCCGCCGGCCCATGCACATGAATGGAACCGCTGGCCATCTGCGCCCCGATCCAGTGGACTCCGTACAGGTTCCCTTCGAAGTCGAACTGTTTGTCGCTCGCATCCCCGGTGATTTTGAACATCTCGGCCAGAGGAAGTTTCTGGTTGCCGTGGAAGATCTCGAACTTCTCGATTTCCGCGAGCGTTTTATCACAGGCCCAATCGGGAGTGAATCCTTCGATTTCGACCGGGACAGATGTTTCACCAAAGTAGGAAAGCCGGAGCGCCATGTCTGCGGGTTTCTTTCAAATGTCAGGATTCGAATCAATCGTATGGCCACAATTCAGGAGTGGCCTTCAAAACGCGGTAAAGCCAACCAGAAGAACTCTCGTATTTCCATCGAGTAGAATTGAGATCATTCCGGTATAATTCTGTTCTCAACGCCGAAACCCGGGGGGGACGCCCCATGGATTCAGCCGTAGTAACTCGACACACTATCCGGGGCGGCGACTTCGTACAATCGCTGATTCGGACAAATAGCCGAGTTCGCCGATTTGCCCTGAGCAATCGACGCGATTATACGAGGCTATCCCCGATGCTGGGCAGCCATTTGCGAAAAATCCCCAGGGGTCACGGCAGATTGACAGACAGGTTGAAAAGCTCCCCTCAGGGTTGTGAACAGGACTATCGTGACAGAGGAAATGAAAAACGGAGCGATCGTGCTGTGTGGAGGCAAATCCAGCCGGATGGGTCGCGACAAGGCGACACTGCCGTTTGGATCGGAATGCATGCTTCAGCGCGTGATTCGGCTGGTCGCAGAAGTTGTCGAACCACAGAGGATTGTGGTCGTCGCCGCCGCCGGACAGAACCTGCCCGATCTGCCCGCCGCAGTTCAAATCGCCCGCGACGACCGACAGGCTCGCGGACCATTGGAAGGGTTGGCAGCCGGGCTGCGAACCATAAACGGACGGGCTACCGCAATCTATGCGACAAGTTGCGACGTTCCGCTGCTGGTCCCTGCTTTTGTCAGACGGATGTTCGAATTACTGGGTGACGACGACATCGCCGTTCCTCGTGAGAGCGAGTTCCATCATCCGCTGGCCGCTGTCTATCGAGTCACTGTGCTGCCGCAGATACAGGCGTTGCTTGACACAGACCGCTTACGTCCCCGATTTCTGTTCGACGAAGTTCACACTCGCGAAATCGCCGTCGATGATCTACGCTCGGTCGATCCAGCGCTGTCGACGCTGCAGAATCTGAATCGTCCCGAAGACTATCTGGCAGCCCTGTCTGCCGCCGGCTTTCCGTCCAGTCCTGATCTGCTCAGTACGATTTTTCCGGAGTCCGTTCTGTGATTGCATCGCCGAAAACGAATCAGGCTCAATCGGTCCGCCCGCGCGTCAAGGTCTGGCTGGAGGCAGACGGTGAAAGTGTTCTCTGTCGCGGATTATGCGACATGCTCAGGGCCGTTGAGCAGACAGGCTCCATCAAGAAGGGGGCCGAGCAAATCGGACGCAGTTATCGCTTCGTCTGGTCTCGCATTAAAGAAGCGGAAGCCGCATTTGGAAATACACTCGTCGAGACTCGCGTGGGAGGGAAGGAAGCCAACCGCAGCGAGCTGACACCCCTCGCCCTGGAACTGCTGCGCGACTTCGATGCGTTGTGCAAACAGATTTACCAGTTGGTCGATG
This sequence comes from uncultured Schlesneria sp., assembly GCA_903911795.1. Classification (GTDB taxonomy): domain Bacteria; phylum Planctomycetota; class Planctomycetia; order Planctomycetales; family Planctomycetaceae; genus Schlesneria. Next base: position 137 of record CAIWEX010000370.1, on the reverse strand, counting down.
GAGCGTTTGCCGGACAATTGCAGTCCACACTTCAGCGACATGCAACTGGAAATGGCAAGCCGAAGTAGATCTTCGGTACGTCCCAAGTTCTGGGTCAATGCCTTTTTGACACTGGGCAGGATGTAGGGTGGGACAAG
>CAIWEX010000369.1 GCA_903911795.1 uncultured Schlesneria sp. | reverse complement strand
TTCAGGCCGAATCGAGTTCACTTTCGTTGCGGACTGATCGTTCACCTCCTGTAGCTCCCCACCTCGCCTCGCGGCGACGCAGTAACAGTCGATTACAGAGTCGGAGAGCGTTGACTCTGGTGAGGACTTGCACCTCACTAACCACACCCACTTGCAGACGCACCGTCACCCCGGTAGCTGAAGCGGCAACCGGGGGCCACCCTGCGGGAGAATCATCTCACCGGATCTCGTGTCTCCGGCCGTTGCGACGTTTGATGTGGCACCCGAAAATCAGTCCTCATCCTCAGCAAGATGAAACGTGTGCAGAAAGCGATGGTAGATTGGGGCCAGGATGATGGCCATCAGCGACAAGAAAACGAGGCCGCTGAACAAGCAGTAAAACGTGGCAAAAAGCTTTCCTGCCACTGACTTCATCGGATCGACGGGGCCCATTCCTGTCAGGATCATGGCGGCATTCAGCAGTGAGTCAATCCATGTCAGGTCGCCAAACATGTGGTATCCCAGGGTTCCAACGCCGAGTGACACGGCAATAACTAACAGCGAAATGAGAACGCTGATCGCGATTCTGGCGAGGAAGACCGGTTGGGAAGCAACAGGGTCATTTTTGTTCTCGAACACGTTTCCTCCTGAGTTCCTGCAGGCACTGCACCGGATGGCGGCCCTACCATGTCACGTGGTGTGTCGGTAGGCCCAATAAATCAACACCCCCTGCAGAAGCAGACGCACAAAATGAATGACCGGTGACGCCGGAACAAGGTGCCGATTCTGATAGAGATAGATGTTTGCCGGAAAGACGGCGATCAACAGCGCGATGATTCCCCAGGCGGCAAATGGCCTGAACTGTGGAATAAGCAGTAAGACCCCTAAGGCAATTTCACAAACGCCACTGACATAGACCAGGGCTCGATGATAAGGGAGATAGGGTGGGACGATCTTCAGGAAGAAGTCCGCCTTTGCAAAGTGCATCGTCCCGGCAAAGATCATCAGGATTGCCAAAAGGACTTGCGAGATCGTCCTGATCGTCATTGTGGTCCAGCTTTCACAACGGTTTCTATTTCCTCGTTCTGCCCGCAATGACCACGTCAACATGGCGGCAAGGGCCCAAGCATGATAACGCATGTTGCCCCGCTTGTATCAGCCCTACGCTGAACCAGATCGAAAGAAAGTCGTCGTCAACGAAGAAACGTCGGTTCGCGGAGCGAACCACGACTGTCTCACGCCTCAGAATTCAGAGGACCTCCTGGCAATGCATGCGGCTGTACGAGCCATGAATCATGCCGGGCCTTCACAGCCACCGTGGTGAATAAGATCGCCAAGGTCCACGGGAAATGTGGATCAAGGGAACTCTTCCAACTGAAGTAGCCCGGCGATCTCGGCCGCGGCGATCAGGCGGTTTTCCAGGGCCGTGATGTAATCGATGTTTGCTTCGAAAACCGATCGCTGAGTCTGCAGTAATCGTGTGATGTCAAACTGCCCGACCGCGTACGCTTTCTGAATCAAGTCCAACGTTCTCAGGGCATCTGGCAGAATTCCGTCCTCAAGCGTCTTAACTGTCTTATCGGCGATCCGGTAGCGCTGCAGCGCATCTGTCAATTGTTTGGCAAGCTCCAGTTGCACAACGTCACGGTTTGCATTGGCACGGCTGACAGCAGCCTGGGCAGCAGCGATATTTCCCTGATTCTGATTCCAGAGAGGGATATTCAGATATACGCCAATGATTCCCTGCGCATTGTCTGTGGCATACGAGTACTGAAAGCCCCCTTGAACGGACAAGTTCGGGATCGGCTCGACTTCCGCTCGATGCAACAGGAACTGATTCCGAGTGATTTCCAGTTGGGCCATCTGAACAGTGGGATTGCCATACAGGATTTGCGCAATGACTTGTTCCGAGGCAAAGTCCTGCAAGGGGACAGAAAGAGTCCCGGCAACGGCATCGATCTTCATCTCACGCACACCCATCGTCGCAGCCAGTTGGCGTTTCTGCCCGTCGAGCGAGATATCGGAGGTATTGACGGACAGCTCTGCTCGACGCCGTTCTAACCGCAACAACAAGACATCCGTTTCGCTGACTCGCTCTGCCTTGAAGAGATCCTCACCCGTTTTTTCAGACTTTTCGGCCAGTGCCAGCAGGCGTTCGAGCAATGCTTTCCGGCGTTGTGCTGCCAGAGTCGAGAAGAACTCCTGTCGGACCAGTGTCAGGACTTCGAATCGAGTTTTTACGCGATTCCATTCTGCCTGCCGTGCGGCTTCTGACGCTGCAGCCTGATCGAGCTTCAGTTTACCGGCCGTCACAATTTCCTGGGTCAAACCTGTCGTCAGGACAGTGGTTCTTTGAGGGCCGATTGTTTGAGGGTTACCGCTGTCCAGACGGGGATTGGGATACATTCCCGCCTGCAAGGCCGTTCCCCGCCATTGTTGAATCTGGAATCCCGCCTCCGTCAACTTCGGGTGGCGCATCAATGTCCAGGCAACGCATTCATCCAGCGTTAGAGACGGCTCCTCAGGCGCAGGGGGAATGTCGTCCGCAAGCGTGGTAAGGCTGATAGTAAAGAAAGCCAACGTAACGATCCATCGCATGGAATGCATTCCTCCGTGAACAGCAGTCCGAACATTTGTAGGGGTCGGATCGATTTCGAGGTGAGCTAAAGCGAGGCTGAAGCTTAAGGACTGCCGAGAACATTCGGACTCTACGGAACAACCCCTACAAGACGCTCGGCAGCGGGGGTGAAAGACCAGAACAACCGCTCACATCGATACAACCGGAATAATTGCTGACGTAATTGTCAGTAACAAAACCGAAAAAACTCCTGCATTCGCGGGGCCCCCTGAAACCTTCTGGATCGCCCCGTGAAGCAGAGGCATCGGCGGCATCGACTCGATCTGGTTTTTTCGACGAGCCTCTGAACACCGCCATCCCTGTTCACGAGCTCCTCAAGGGCATCAGCCACGCCATCGCGGCTTTGCGCGACAGACCGCATGTCTTGGCATGATCCGCATGAATATAAAGCAGTCAATCTGTCTCACAGACTCCCGATGAGCAGTCACCGCTGCATTTTTCCGATTCAAGAGGTTTAACAGTTCTCACTTATGCGAATCGTCACTGTGGGCCGTTGACTACGAATTGGCGCATGAAATAGAAGGGAAGAACTGCGGGTCAGTCTTATTTTTATCAGTCTGCTGAAGGTTTTTCTCATGCGCCGTCGAAGTCAACCACATCCTCAGAAACGCCCCTCGGCCCGGTCTGGATTTACATTGATTGAACTGCTGGTGGTGATCGCGATCATCGCGGTTCTCATTGCTCTTCTGTTACCAGCAGTTCAGCAGGCACGTGAAGCGGCCCGCCGAACAGAGTGCAAGAACAAACTGAAGCAGCTTGCTCTGGCAATGCACAATCACCATGACACCTACCGAAAGTTTCCCAGGAACTATCTGCAGGTCGGTGGCAACGCGTGGGAAGCGCTCAGTGCAAATTATGCCCTGCTCCCATTCATTGATCAGGCTCCCCTGTTTAATCAGGGACAGTCAAATCTGACGAACTGGGGGTGGATGTACGGGACGTTAATGAACTCCAAACTGCCAGCATACATCTGCCCGTCCGCATTGCCCGGTCCTGCTCGTGGAACAAACCCCAGCGGATGGGACGGTCCGGGAGTCAACTATGCCTGGTCAACAGGTAGTTCCGTTGAAACAGTGTGGGCTGGAACGCGATTCAACGGAATGATCGCCTATCAGGTTGATCGAGAAATGAAAGACGTCACGGATGGCCTGTCGAACACGTTGATGATCGCCGAAATCCTTTCGGGGTCGAATCAGTCTGGCGGATCGGGCAGATATCCTTACGACATTTTCTACGCCGGCAACGGACTGTTTAACTCTGTCGTAAACAAGGATTTTCCGACTCAGGCAGAACTCGATGCAATCGGCGGTCAGGCAAAAACCAGCCCGACGGGGGTGAAAACAAACAACGGAACGATGTGGGGTTGGTACGCGGCTGGGCAATCGACTCTCACAACGGCCGCCACTCCCAACTGGAAATGGCCAAGCGCCGGTGGGGACTGTTGCCCCGGCGGCGCCCATGACT
>CAIWEX010000368.1 GCA_903911795.1 uncultured Schlesneria sp. | reverse complement strand
CGCACTTCCGTGTCGCGTCGAAACATGGGTTAGACGCTGCAGTTTGATGCCCGCGGGATGCCACACTTAAACGGAATGCGATCTAAAGAAGCGGAATGGCGGGAATCCTGACGCCTGAAGGACGATTTGGCAATGGATCTGCGAGTGAGGGGAGTCCCTTTTTCAACCCAATTCGAGCTACCGCTCGGTAACGGTAACTACCGCTCCCGTTGGTCGCTCGCCAATACATTTGCACAAATCAGGACCATTGCAAAATGATAGAATGTAACATCACTCTTCAACTTCAGGCGCGAATTCTCTCAACCGACCCAGCCAGATCACCGCATGCTGTCGGGGCGATTTGTCGTTCTTGACGAACAGTTTTGACGGTCGCGAATAGATTCCGATCACGCGGCGACTGGGGTCCAGGATTGGACTTCCCGACCAGTTCAGGTCCGAAACATCTTCCGAAAACGGCATCGTCAGCGTCAGATTCTTGTCAGATTTGGCGGCGGTCCCGCGACGATTGACGCGTCCTTTGGGTGACTCAATCTCGGCCGGAGATTCCACCCGATAGGATTCCCCGGAATAGGGCGAACCGATCATCGAGTATTCTACTTTTGAGACATCGGGGAGATCGCTGGAATTGATCGTGAGCGGGCTGGGGAGGCGTTGGCCGGAAAGGATGTCAAAGACACCTAGATCAAATCGAGCCTGTAACGAGAGTGCCTGCCTGAGCTCATCTTCCGGTGCGATGCTTGAGTCATCCGGACTCTTTTCGCGCGGATTCTTTTTTGCCGCTTCGATCTGTTCGCGCGCCGTCGCCGCTCGTTCGAGTCCCGTGCGATACGCCGCATGGACTCGTATGGTCTTGATCGTAATGGGAGCTTTCAATGACGGTTGCGAAACGGCGATCGACATTCCTTCACGTTGCAACTCTTCTGCGGCAATCGCCACGGCACCGCTCGTAACCACATGGCGGCGCGAAGCAGCCCAACCGGTTCCCAGTCGGAAATAGCCATCTTGTTCGGGATGTTTTGCAAAAACCGCAAAAATCGCCGGGCTGACAGCCGCGAGAACTTCCTCAGAAACGGTTTCGACTGGTGATGTCTTGTCCGGTTTGGGCACCTCTTTCAAAACCGGAACCATCGGTTCTTCGCTGACCTCAACTTTGGGCTTGGTCACAACATTTTTCGGTTCTTCTTCTTTTGAAATCTTTGGGTCAACGACCGGCTTGTCGGGAGTCTTGTTAGTCGCGACCTTTTGATCCTCGTCCTTTGGCCTCACTGGCGGATCTGTGTGCGTGACGGGCGACTCGGTGGACGCGTTGGAATTGTCAGTGACCGGGTTTGAACCGAACCTCCAGACGGCAATCGCGACGAGGGCCAATAATCCGACCCCGCCGATCTGAAGCCAGAACGCTCGACGAGCCCGTTGCTGTCGTGCTGCCGCTGTCGCAGAAGTCGATTCCAGCCATGATTTCGACTTAATCGTCGGAATCGTTGGCAAGTCCGGTTCCTCGGGAACCGGATTCTGAGGTCTCGATTTGATCGGTTTCGGTTTCGGAGTCGGCTGATTCTGGACTTCTTCCAGTTCGATCACATCTTCGATCGGCGGCACGACGACCTGGCGAGGCTTCGAAAGTTGCAGACTGTTATCATCTTCACGAGTCGACGGGGAATCGGTTTTCGTCCTTAAGACCGGCCGGAACGGTTCCGGCTTCTTCACAACTTCGCGTGCAGAATTGGAATCCGCCCCACTTGGTTCGAAAGTGATTTCGGGTCCGTGATCCGTCAGCCGGATGACATCACCGTTGCTTAGCCATTGCATCCGCGACTTGGGCTCATCACCGACCTGGATGAAACTCCCTTCGCGCACTTCGACGATCCAACGTCCGGCAATTTTACGAATGACCGCATGTCGCGCCGCCAGGTCTTCGACTTCTTCCAGAGGAACCGTGCATGCCGGATCACTTCCCAACGTCACGGTATCTTCAGCGAATTCGACGATCTTCCCGTCGATTCTTAATCGGATGGACATCTACCAACCTCTCTCTTCTCGGCAATTCCCTTGCAGCGACGGGTCTCGGATCACGATCACCATCTTCAACATCATTTCCCGCGTCCTGCCTTGAGCCGCTTGCCCCATTCATCGAGCTTGTCGTCATTCAATCCACTGGCGCGCTCAATGGACAACACGGCTTTTCGCTTTAAGTCTGGCAAACGCCCTTCCACTTTCAGCCGCCCGTTTTCACCGTATGTGAAATAGACTTCGACCACAGTCCCAGCGGGCAGGTCGTCGGGTAAGTCCTGAATCGTACAGCGTCCGATCGGCGTAGAGTTCCGACCAGCCGAATCGCCACCTTCGATCACATTGATCACGATGTTTTTTTGTCCGAGCTTCGCCGTCCGGTAGCGTTTTCCCTTGGTAACAGGCAGCACCGTGTTACGCGGGATCATGACGGAATTCATAGGGCGACCCGTGACCGGGTCCTTCGAGAGGACTCCCAAGTCATGTGAACTGACATTCCGCACACTCATCGCGGGTTTCGACGGCTTGTCGGGCGAGTCATCCTGCCGCGCCAAGAGCAGTCCAGCGTACAGCGCTGCGCCATGAGCAACGGCTTCGTCGGGTGAGAGTGAACGATCGACTTTCAGGCCGGATTCTTCCTCCAGCATCGTCTGAACCATCGGCATGCGCGTGGAGCCTCCGACCAGCAGCAATCGGGTGACGTCACTCCACTGCAACTTCGCCTCTTTCAAAACACTGCGAGTCGTAAATCGCGTTCGTTCCAACAGGTCTGCGGTCAACTCTTCAAATTCGGTGCGAGTGATCGGCAGCCGAATTCCCTGCCCCACATGTTCAAACGTGATCGCGACTTGATCGCGGGCCGACAGCGTTCGTTTGACGTCCTCGGCTTCCTTGAGGAGTCGCTGAATCCCTGCGGCATCCTGGCGCGGATCAAATCCATGATGCTTGTCTCGGAATTTGTCGGCAATGTAATCCGCCAATCGACGGTCCCAGTCGATTCCCCCCAGGAATACGTCGCCACCGGTTGCGATCGCGGTGAATTCCGAACCTTCGATTTCCATCAGCGTCACGTCAAAAGTTCCACCACCCAGGTCGTAGACCAGGATTGTTTCTTTCTTGCGAGCTTCGCCCTTGGCATCGAGGAAGCCTACCTGATAACCGAAAGCGATGGCCGCTGCGGTTGGTTCATTGATGATGTCGAGAACTTCTAGTCCGGCAAGCTGGGCCGCATCCTGTGTCGCCTTGCGGCGCGGCTCGTTAAAGAACGCCGGGACAGTGACGACGACCTTGCCAATCGGGCCGAGCTTTCGTTCGGCGTCGTTTTTGAGCTTTTCCAGAATGAGGGACTGGATCACTTCCGGTGGAAGCTGCTGGCCGCCAACCTTTTTGGAGTAGAACATACTGCCCATATCGCGTTTGGCGAAATCGGCGATCAACTCCGGCTCCATCACTGCAGCTTTCACCGCTTCTTTGCCAACAACGGCTGATTTTCCGTCGAACAACACGACGCTGGGGGTAATGAGGTCGCCTTCACCATTGACGATCGTGATTGGACGTCCAGATCCGTCCAGATATGCGACGACGGAAAATGTCGTGCCCAGGTCGATTCCGATTGGCGATTTTGAACTCATAAGATTTCCCGGCGGAGATTCTGTCGGAGGGCTGTGGCGTGAAATCGGCAGGCCGCGAAAGTCTGTTTCGCGAAGCAGGCATAATGTACTGTTCAGTGTTTAAAGAATCTTCCCGATCGGCTGGAACGGCTCTCGACGGTCACTGTCCGGTTAGCGTTTCTTTTGAATGATGATCATGACCGTTGACGGGCTGACTTTCGCGTCGACATCGGTCCATTCCACTGTTTTCGTTTCTGGGGCAACGGGTGTGAACTCGCGCAGGTTCTGCTTGAGAAACGGCATCACGTCTTTCATGGGAATCGCCAATCCGTAACTTTGGACAAAGGCCGCTGTAAACGTTTTTGCAGCAATAATTCCGACCACAGAACCTGTTCGATCACAGAGTGGCCCGCCGCTGTTTCCCGGGTTCACTTGAACATCCAGGATCATCATTCGATCGGTTTCTTCAGAAGGGAGTCCGGTCACAATTCCGCGAGTTGCTTTCAGGCCTTTGCCAACCACCGTAGCAATTGGAAAACCCAGGGCCATCACTTCCGTCCCCCGACCGACAGGAACCGAATTTAATGATAGTGGAGCAGCCTTCAAATCACGGCATTCCACCAGAGCAACATCCAGGTCCTTTGAAACAGCGACCACTTTTGCGGCCAGAATCCGGTCGGATCGAGCCGGGTCCTGGATCACCAGTGAATCGGCATCATCAACGACGTGGCGATTGGTCAGAATAAATCCCGGTGCAACGACGAAACCGGTCCCATTGCCAACCACGCGACTCTCTTCTACGGGGGATTCGCTCCCTTTGGGTCGCAGCAGGCGGCTCAGTACATAGCCCCGGGAGGTGTTTGAACGATTTCCCGGATCCTTGGTAATCATCTTCTGATAGACGTCGGACGCGTCGGACATCGTCTTTTTGTCGACCGTTCCCAGCCTTTTCAGGTTAGCATCCGAAATGAATTGCCCCAGATTCTGTGCAACTGCCCTGTTTTCCAAATCAATTGCCGCCGCTTTCGCCCAATGATTGACGGCAGGGGTGTAGCGTTTGGTTTGAACCTCACAAACGGCGACGTTGTTCAGCAGCGAAACATTTTCCGGTGCACGCTGTAGACACTCTTTGAATCGTGCTTCGGCCGCTTTGAAGTCACGATTGAGGAATGCTCCGACCGCGAGCAGGAAAATCGACTCCAGATGTTCCGGATAGATCTTGCCAGCTCGCTCAAGTTTCGCATTAGCCCCAACAAAATCATCGACATTCAGCATCTCCAGAGCTTCGCTAACAAGCGTGTCGGCTTCTTTTTTCAGGCCGTCCGCTTCATTCTTGGACATCCATTTCGTGCCGACTCGAACCATCTGATCGATGGAGGCCTGTTCCCAGTATTCCATTCGAGACTGACCCTGCTCTTTTTCCTCAGCGGTCAATCCTGCCGTCGTCAAGAAAATCTTAAATAGTACGAGTGCTTCATCGGCAGTCTGGCACTTCTGAGCGTTTGCCTCAACAGCCTTAACACGAGCGGCCGTCGGGGGCTTGGAATTTGACTTCTTGGAAACGGACTCTGTCCCGTTGGGCGGCTGCGGTTTTGTTGACGGCGGCACAACTGGCACTGAGGGAGTGTCCGACTTCATTCGTGTCACGTCAGCCTTGATCCGGACGGCGATGGCATCGACGGGTGAATCCCCGAACGATTCGACAGCATTCTTGGGCGAAAACTGTGCGTAACTCCTATTGCCCAAACAGGTAACAACCAGGGCTGCAGCAATCGCAGCAATTGTCAAACGACCTGGAATTGCGGTGTGGAAGAGAAAACGGAGGCTGTTCATCGAATATTCCTGCAAGCGCAGGCCAAAAGAATCCGAATTCGTTGACTCAAACACGCGTTTCGACGCATCTGGACGCCCGCAGGTTCCGGCGGATTTCCTACGAAATCGGAAAAGAGTGGCCCATTCTACTTTTGAAATCGAAAACGGACCGAGACAGTATGACTGGTACAGGGTTCGTGTTCAACTCGCCTTTCGCCAAACAGGGTGTTCGGATACATTCCCGATGGTACGCTACGGCGAAGAATTCTGGTTGAGTCGATCAGCCGCTGGGCGCTCGTCCACGGTTAAAACCGGACGCGAGCGCGTTCCGGCTGATGGATCGAACCCGAAAAACAAGTCGTGAACCGGTACTAAGATACAACGTGGGCCGTCGGGAACGTGACGGTGCCACACCAGAATTTCCGGGAAAGGATACCCGATGCGCAGCATTTGTGTGATGAATCAAAAGGGTGGCGTCGGGAAGACCACCACCAGCGTCAATCTGGCCGCCGGCCTGGCAAAGCAGGGGCGATCTGTCTGCCTGATCGATCTTGATCCACAAGGCCACGCTTCGCTGCATCTCGGCGTGGATGCATTTGGCCAGACCCCCACTGTTTACGATGTCTTTTCAGGCAAGAAAACACTTGCTGAAGTCAAACAACTGGCAGTCGACAATCTGTGGGTCATTCCATCGGATCTCGATCTGGCTGCGACGGAAATTGAACTGGTCGATGCCCCCGGTCGGGAACTGATTCTGCGAGGGGCGATCGAACGACTGGTCCAGACGCAGCCCGTGGATTACATCATCATGGACTGCCCTCCTTCATTGGGGGTCCTGACCATCAACGCGCTGACGGCGGCACGCGAGGTCTTTATCCCGCTGCAACCTCATTTCCTCGCCCTGCAAGGCTTGTCGAAGCTGTTCGAAACCACGGCTCTCGTCAAACGCCGACTGAATCGAGAATTAATCGTCAGTGGCATCATTCTGTGCCTGTACGAAACATCAACGCGCCTCGCTGCCGATATCACTGATGATCTGATGCGATTTCTGGAACAGAGTGATCCACAAGCACCGTGGTACAAGGCTCGCATTTTCGACAGCCGGATTCGCAGGAACATCAAACTGGCAGAAGCCCCCAGCTTCGGGCAGTCGATTTTTGACTATGCAGGCAAAAGTTCCGGTGCGATCGACTACGGGGCGCTGGTGACTGAGATCATCGCAGCGGAAGCTGGGACCGTCGCACAACCGGCTGCGGCATGAATCATGGAATCTTCGCTGCACCGTCAGTTGAAGAGTCTTTATGCTGGTTCCGCCAAAGAGGTCGAGGTTCAGGTGGACGGATATCGCATTGATGCGATCGTCCGTGGTCGGCTTTATGAAATCCAGCAGGCGTCGCTGGCGGCACTTCGAGTCAAAGTGGCCAATCTGCTGGAACGACACCGCGTCGTCGTGGTCAAGCCACTGGTGAGCCGCAAGTACTTGATCCGGCGCAATCATCGGGACGGAGAAATCGTCTCTGCTCGCTACAGCCCAACCCGCGAGACGGTATTAAACCTGTTTGAGGATCTGGTCCATTTCGTCACCGTCTTTCCTCACCCCCGCCTGACCTTGGAAGTGGTTTTGACCGAGCAGGAGGAAGATCGGATTACTTGCGCCCGCCGACGCCGACGTGGCCCCGATTTTCGCGTTCAGGACCGACGCCTTGTTGAGGTTGTCTCCACTCATAAGCTGCGGACAGCGGCTGATCTGCGACGATTACTGCCCGTGACGTTGCCACCCGAATTCACCACCGGGGAACTGGCACAACATGCCCAGATCCCACGTTGGCTGGCACAAAAGATGGCGTATTGCCTGAGAAAAACCGGGGCGATCGACGTTCGAGGTAAGCAGGGGAATGCATTGCAGTATGGCATTCCCCGCCGTGCCGCGTAACTGGACTACATCAAGAACCTTTAAGTAAATACCCATGCAGGGATCACTGCCAATGGCGTATAATTAGCCCGCGTCATCCAGCAAGGGTAATGAAACTTGAAGTGAGCGATTGAATATGGCCTGGTTCCCGTTCAAGGTATTGGGCTTTGCAGTTGCATTGGCGGCAACTGGAGTTGGCGGATATCTGATTGGCTTCAGGGTTGATCAACTTCACAGGTTTGATGAGTTCGAACGAAGTCATCCGAAGCAAGAAGTCGCGGAACGCGAGACGACGGGAGTCGAGATTTCCGGAGAAAATCCTCGACGGCTGAAGTTGAGTACCACGGCACTGAAATCTCTCAAGATTCGCGTTACGGCTGCAGTTGCTGCGCCGAAGACCGAACCGTTGGTTCTTTCGGGATCGCTGTTTTTGGACTCCAGTCATCTCGCGATCGTTCACACCCGATTTGCAGGTGAATTGGTCCGGGTCGGAGAAGTACCAGACTCAAGTGCCGTCAATGGTGAGACCAGGATGCGTCAATTGCGAGCGGGGGATCATGTCAAGAAAAACGACGTCATTGCGGTGATCTGGAGTAAGGAAATCGGCGAAAAAAAAAGCGACCTCGTCGAATCACTGTCTCGCAGCAGAGCGTCCAAAATAACGGTGGAGCGACTGGAGAGTCTGAAGGACGGGACCGTCGCTGGACATCTGATACGCGACGCTCGTCGGCAGTATGAATCGGATCTGATCGCCGTTGAACGGGCAGAGCGAACGCTTCGAGCCTGGAAAGAAACCGACGCCGAAATTGCGGAAGTTCATGCAGAAGCCGAACGAATCAGCCGTGGAGAATCTCCCAAGGATACGCATGTGGCCGAGACTTGGGCGAATGTCGAAATTCGATCTCCGCTCGACGGTGTTATTCTTGAGCGGAATGTCTCGATCGGCGAGATTCTCGATACCAACGTCGACATGTTCAAAATCGCGGACCTGAACCGCATGGGGGTTCTGGCCAATATCTACGAAGAGGACATCCCACGTTTGATGGCGCTCGATGGCGACCAACGGCAATGGAAAGTGCGACTGAAATCAGAGCCGAAGTCGGATGCAATCAGCGGAGCCTTTGAAGTGATTGGCCACGTGATTGATCCCGGCCAGCACACGGCCGCAGTTATCGGTTGGATCAAGAATGCTGGCCAGAGACTTCGAACGGGGCAGTTCATCACAGCGACGATCGACCTTCCTGCACCCGATATGGCGGTCTCGATTCCGAATGCTTCGATCATTGATGACGGATTGTCATCGATGGTCTTCGTGGCGACCGACAAAACGGCTCGTGACATTGAAGTTCGCAAGGTCGAAGTCCTGCGTCGAGGCCGGGACTTTGCATTGGTAAAACGCCACGCCACCAGGAGTCCCGACAAAACGGATGACGGAGGATTGCATGAAGGCGAGTTCGTGGTGACATCCGGAAATCTCGAATTGTTCGGGGCCGTTCAGGATCAGCCTCCAACGGCTTCCAAGGAGAGTGGTGAGACCGTTTCGAAGTGAGACTCTGCGACAACACGTTAACGATAATTTGATCTACCAGGGTTTATGAGCCGGTATTCGTCGAGGACGAATCAGCTCTCGCATGTTGACGCGGGCCGTTAACGATACTCCAGGAAGGCTGGGATCATTCCAGTCGAGCAAACGCCATGATATTTCGATTGATTCAATGGGCACTTGGGAATCGACTGGTCGTCATTCTGTTAGCCATCGCATTGATCGGTGTCGGCAGCTATTCGCTGACACACCTTAATGTCGAAGCGTACCCTGACCCCGCCCCTGCGATCGTCGAAGTCATCACACAGTTTCCGGGGGCTTCGGCCGAAGAAGTCGAACGCGAAGTCACAATCCCGCTGGAGATCGCGTTGTCCGGGATGCGCGGACTGCAGTCGATGCGCAGCAAATCGTTGTTCGGGCTGTCACATGTTCGCAACCAGTTTGACTATGGAACAGATTTCTTCCGAGCTCGTATTGAAGTCTTGAATCGAATCTACACCGCAAGTTTGCCCCCCGGGGTGCAACCCGGCCTGGCCAATACGACCCCCACGGGGGAAATCTATCGATACATTCTTGCCGGACCAACGGATTCACTGGGGCATGACATTTATGCACAGTCCGACTTGAAGTCGCTTCAGGATTGGGTTCTGGAACGTGAGTTTCGCCGAGTGCCGCGGGTCGCGGATGTGGTTTCGTTCGGCGGAGCAGTCAAGCGGTACGAGATTCAGCCAGATCCCGAACGTCTGAAAGCCTATGGAATCGGCCTGGTCCAGCTTCAGGAGGCGATCGCGGCAAACAACTCCAATGTTGGCGGCGATTTTATTACGACGGGCCCGACCGTTCAGGTCGTTCGTGGACTGGGCCTGCTGGGACGAGGAATAGACCCGGCACGCACATATCCCGTGGGAACTGGTCCGTCAGATGTCGCAGTTCACATGCGCAAAGGGGAAGACCAGCGTCTGGACGAATTGCGGAGCATGGTCCTGGCCAGTACCAACAATGTTCCGATTCGCGTTGGCGACATTGTCGACGGTGGCAGGGCTGCGGAGTCCAACGGGTCACCTCGCGGTGTAATTGTCGGGTCTCATCCCGCACAAGGTCGAGTGGCCGTCAGTCGCCCTAAGGTCGTCGGCGGAGAAGAAGTCCTGGATGCCGACGGAAACCGGATCTGGGTTGATCGTCCCGATGTTGTCCAGGGACTGGTCTTGCTTCGCAAAGGAGAACAGTCATTGCCGGCGCTGACCGATGTGAAAGAAAAAGTCAAAGAACTGAACACGACCGGAGACAAGTTGCTGCCTGGCGTGCAGCTGGAGACAGTCTATGATCGCACACGCCTGGTAGACCTGACGACTCACACCGTGCGTGAGAATGTTGTCCTGGGAATCGTGCTGGTGACATTGATTCTGCTGGTCTTTCTGAATCACATCCCCAGCGCCATCATTGTGGCAATCAATATTCCGCTGGCGTTGCTGTTCGCGATGTCCGTTCTCTACTTCCGTGGCCTGAGCGCCAACCTGCTGTCACTGGGGGCCGTCGACTTCGGAATCATCGTCGATTCTTCCGTGATCATGGTGGAGGCGATCTATCGCTCGTTAAGTGCGGGTGAACGACCGGAAATGGAGCTGAAAGATCGGATTCTGCATGCGACGAGTGATGTCGAACGCGGTCTCTTCTATTCAACCATCATCATGGTCTTCGCCCTGTTGCCACTTTTTACGATGCAGGGGCCGGAAGGACAGATCTTTGGTCCCATGGCTGACACGTATGCGTTCGCTCTGGGCGGTGCATTGATCCTTTCCCTGACGCTCTCTCCTGTCTTGTGCCGACTGATGTTCACGAGACTGAAGCCTTCGCGTGACAACATGCTCGTCCGAGCGTTGAAGGGCTTTTATGTCGGCCAGTTGAAATTGGCACTGCGATTGCGATGGGCCAGCCTTGCGTTCTTCGTGGCACTGATTGTTGTCACGGGATTGGCACTGCCGCACCTGGGGGCCGAGTTCATGCCCGAACTTGAAGAAGGCAACGTCTATGTCCGTGGGACATTTCCGGTGAACGCGTCACTGGACGAAGTCGCCGATAAATCGGCTGTCGCACGCGCGATACTCCGCAAGTTCCCGGAAACAACCTTGATCATGAATCTGATGGGCCGGCCGAATGACGGTACGGACCCGACAGGCTTCTACAATTGCGAAATTTCAGTTCCGCTCAAGACCCACGACGAATGGCCGCTGCTGATCAAACAGACCGGGTGGAAGCGCTGGGTGTTTGGGCCGATGCGAGCACGTTCAAAGCCCGAATTGATCGATGAAATGAATCGGGATCTTGTCGCAGCGATTCCCGGCGTCGATTGGAATTTCTCGCAGTATATCCGCGACAATGTTCTGGAAACGCTCTCGGGTGTGAAGGGTGAAAACGCCGTCAAGATTTTTGGGCCGGACCTCGACAAGCTCGAAGAAATCGCTGAAAACGTGAAAGCGACGCTGAGTGGCGTCCCCGGTATCGTGAACGTGGGAATCTTCCGGATCAAAGGACAGGCGAATCTGGAATTTGCCGTCGATCGAGCGAAGTGTGCTCAGTGGAACGTCAGTGTCGCAGATGTACAGAATGTCCTGTCGACGGCCGTCGGCGGAAAGTCGCTGACACAGGTCGTCGAGGGTGAAAAGAAGTTCGATGTCACTCTGCGATGGCCCGAACGGCTTCGTCACAACGAAGAGACTATCCTCGACATCCCTGTCGAAGTGATTCGAAATCGCGTGACCCATGACACCGATGGCCCGGGTGGAGGGAAGGGGGGCCAGATTGACTATGCCGGGGGCCGCATTTCCGATCTGGCCACGACCGGCAGCCGGGAAAACATGTCATTCACCGATCAGGCGAGTGTTCCCCGTCGTCGCTTACGAGATCTAGTGACGCCGCTGACGGCTGATGGAGAAGCCATGGAAGACGGATCCTACGTTCGTTCGGGAGCGTCAACGATCTACCGTGAAAAATCCAGCCGTCTGATTGCGGTCAAATTCAGCGTCCGTGGCCGGGATCTCGCCGGAGCAGTCGCAGAAGCACAAGAGAAAACGAAAGAATTCCTGCAGGCACCGTATTCTGCGGAGTGGAGCGGCGAGTTCCAGGAGATGCAGGAAGCCGTTCATCGCCTGGTCATCGCTTCATCTCTGGCACTGGTTTTGATCGTCGTTCTGCTGTATCTGGCTCTTCGATCACTTCTCGATGCGGTGGTGGTCCTTTCCAACGTCGTGGTGATGTGTATCGGCGGAATCTGGGCGCTGTTGCTCTCGGGCGTCAATTTCAATATTTCGGCAGGCGTCGGCTTTATCTCAGTGCTCGGGGTCGGAATCATGAATGGCCTGCTGTTGATCTCGCGTTTCAACGGTTCGCGTTCTCACGGAGTCCCATTAAAAGAAGCCCTGATTGACGGCGTCGAAAAGCTGATCCGCCCATTGACCATGACCGCCCTGGCAGCAATCTTCGGCCTGCTTCCAGCCGCGGTTTCGACACAGATCGGCTCAGAAACCCAGCGCCCGCTGGCAATCGTGGTGGTGGGGGGAATGACGATGACATTACTACTCGTCAACCTGCTGCCAGTCCTCTACAGTTTCTACGGAAACCGAACCCCGGTTGCGGGAGGGGGAGTGGGGCATTGACCTGGGTTTGAGACGATAGACGAGGATCTTTCGTGACCCCCAGACGCCCAGCGCGGCATTTGGGAGATGCCATGCTAGATGTCAACGGACAGTGAATGCATGGCACCCATCAGCCGGAATGCGCAGGGCAATCGGCTTTTTCAATGTAGGGTTGAGTCAAAGTTACCCATATCTTTTTCTCTCGTTCGGGTGCGGGGGCGCACTGGCTTTG
>CAIWEX010000367.1 GCA_903911795.1 uncultured Schlesneria sp. | reverse complement strand
GCGAGTCGTTCCGGGGAAGGCAGCTTAAGATAGGACGCAACCCCGACGCGGCGGACATTGGCATCATTGTTCTGCATGGCAGCATCTGCCACATCCAGGACCAGCTTTGGATCATGGGCGAACAGCGAACGGAGTGCTGTCGCCGCGATCGTTGGCTCGGTATCCGCAGCCATTTCCAACTTGATCTGCACGGCTCTAACTGACTGATGTTGGCCAATCAGCGAGACGGCACAGAGACGATCCACAATCGAAGCCCCCTTGCGAGCACAAAGTTGTTCAGCCAGCGGTCCATGCCCTTCGTGAACAACCAGTCCTGCAGATCGCGCCGCCGCCAGACGAATATCTGCTGGGACATCACCCGGCATCGCGAGTTTCAAAAGTCCCGCGACCGCACTGGAGTCACGCTCAATTCCGAGTCCCTGGATTGCCAGGATCAAATCGCGACGTGGAGTACTCGTTGAGGCAATTCGATCCCGCCAGACAGGGCGAATCTCTTCAAAGTTCCAGTCAGCCAGTGCTGGTTCCACCAATTGCCGCAGATCCTTCCCGTGCTGCTGCGAGGCATCAAACAAGATCCTGGCGGATTCTCGATGATTTAGAACAATCAAAGCCCGCGCGGCAGCATAGCGTGCTGCGGGGTGGACCTGATCTTCACGCACAACGGCCTGTAGTTCGGGAATGGCAGTCATCACCGATTCGTATCCGAACGCATGTGCCTGAATCAGTGCTTCGGAAGACATTCGCTTTAGCTCAGACTCAGGTCGGCCCAAGGCCTTGCGCCAGAGTGGTACCAGAGTCGGATCGAAATTCCAGCGATTTGGCTGTGGTTTCTCGTCGGGTTCGTAGTCCATCAGACGATCGACGACGATTTCGTCCGCTCGTATTTCAGACCCACTCGCGATCTGAGAAATGACCACGAGGAGGAGGAGGAGGTTCACGACATTTCGCATGGAAAACCCAGTCAACCTCTATTGGGGACGAGACAATCGAATGGTTTGTGCAACCAGCAAGACCAGACTGGCGAACGACGCAATACCGATGAACCACCAATGCCCTGGAATCAAGTCATAGTCACGAAAGCCCGGAAATCGGATCACCGATAATGTGGCCGCAATCGGATTGACGAGCAGTGCGGTTTGAACTGTCTGGTGCCCAAACGGGGCGTCACGTCCCAGCCACACCAGCAGAGGCAGAGTGCAGACCGCAATCAGAAAACCATACGCCGTAGCGATTGCCATCGCGGTCTGGCGAAACAAGCTGCCAATAGCCGCGGTGCTCAACGTGGCAAATCCTGCGGTTGCCACCAGGCACCAGACCACCCGTTCAATCTGTGCTCGCAGTCCAGGTTCGATGAAGATGATGACGACGTATCCTGGGAGAGTGGCGCAAAGCACCAGAGCCAGTGTGAGAATTACCGACAGCAACTTTCCCCAGACGATTCGGATCACCGACATCGGAGTCATCTGCAACATCACCCATCCGCCGGATTCTCGCTCCGTACAAATCAATCCGGCAGCGAGACTCGGCGTGATCAGCACCAGCAGTGTTACCTGCAGTATGACCAGAATTCCGCCGATTGTACCGACATCCCACGCGACCATCCTGGTCGTCGTCAGAATTGCCAATCCCAATGCAATGACAGCACAGGCAGCGACGAGTCGCAACAGCCAGTGCAACCGACCAAATTTCCGACAGCGAAACTCTTTAATCATTACAGGATTGACCAGCCAGCTCATCGATCGCGATCGTCGGCCAGGATCGATGACGAACAAAAATCGCCTCAATGTCCGGACCTGTAAACTCTGATCGTCCACCATCGTTCCACTGCTGCGTGCCCGGTCGAACATCGAAAATCGCAATCGGCTCATGGTCCAGGCGGAACTGATGATCGTGATCAGAATCGATAGAAACATGAATCGAACGGAAACGCTCCCCGTCGATGCTGTACCGTGAGTGCCGATATCACTGGCTCCCAAATACGGGAGAATCGCTGCCAGTGGCGAAAGACAGCGCAGCCAGTCTGCCACCGTTTCAGTCAGGCCACCACTCCCCACGAACAAGGCATGTGGCAGCAAGGTGACAAGCCCGAGCGCGAGGATCAACCCGTACGCCCAACGAATCGCGGCGTCGGTCGTTGATGCGGAACTGCTGACAAGCAATGACAAGGCACACAACTCGAGTGACGTGAGAGCGAGAATCAGATAACAACCACCTAATCCTTCGCCGAGTGACACCCCTCCCAGTGCGTAGCAGGCCGCTGCCGACGGCAGGCTGATGAATAACATCAGCAATGCCAGTCCAAACACGGCCAACAGTTTCCCGGAATAAATCCGCCACAATCCCAGTGGTGTATTCAACAGCAAGGCCAGTGTTCCGCGATTGCGTTCACGAACCAGGCTTGTCGCAGGAAAGACGGGCAACAACAGGTGCAGTGCCACAAGCAGTCCCAGCATGAACAGCCGAAAAACCTCAACAGAACGGCTGCCAGACAGCGCCATGCGGGGTTCTGTCGGCCAACGCACGGCGATTGTCAACGAGAACGCCAGTGACAAAAGAGCAAATGCCGCGAATGTCCGTCGTTCGCGCAACATCCCCACCAGCTCACGTTGAATAATGGGATTAACCATGTCTGGCTCCAACGGCTGAGATCTTTCCGTCGCCTGTCGGAGCAGCATTGGCAAACGTCATGAATGCCTCTTCGAGGTCCGTTTGCAATTCGCGAAACTGGGTGATTGGCACCTGACTTCGGACCAGTTCACTCAAAAGTTGGCCAAGCGTTTCCTCGGGAATTGCGGTCCGAAATCGCACAATGGCTTCTGTCGGGGCTTCTGTCACATCCGCATCAGCCTCGATGCCTTTGCGAATGATTTCAGCCGCAAGTGAAATCTTCTCGGCACTCAGCAGTTGAGCTTCCATGGTACGGCGCTGGGAAATCTGATGACCAATCTGATCGACTGTGCCGAATGCTCGCAGGCAACCATGAGTCATGATGGCGACCGAATCGCAGATGCGGGCCAGTTCCGGCAGGATGTGGCTCGTGACGAGGACCGTCTTCCCGATACGGGCCAGTTTCAGAATCAGTTCCCGCATTTCGATCCGCGCCTGGGGGTCCAAACCATTGGCTGGTTCGTCAAGGATTATCACACGTGGATCATGTAACAGAGTTCGTGCGATGCCGACGCGCTGTGCCATCCCGTGGCTGAGGCTTTCCACAAACTTGTCACGCATGTAGACGATGCCAGCGGTCTCCATGACTTCGTCAATCCGCAAAATGCGCTGGCGGCGGGGGATTCCAAATGCCGCTCCGAAAAAGTCGAGATACTCGTGGACTCGCATATTGTCGTATGAACCGAAGCGATCCGGCATATATCCAATTAACCGTTTGATATCCCGAGCTCGAGTGACACAGTCTGCCCCGGCGATTATCGCGGTTCCGCTTGTAGGCCGCAGCAGTCCCGCCAGAATACGGATGGCCGTCGTCTTGCCGGCACCGTTGGGGCCGATCAATCCGAGAACATGTCCAGCAGGAACCTGCAATGTCAACGAGTTCAGGGCGGTGAACTCGCCATACCGTTTGGTCAATTGTCGGATATCGATGACAGGTTCAGCAGTCATATCAGTTTCTTAAATACGTGTTTGGCCATAGCTTAAGTCACATCGAGAATCACTTTTCTGGCGTAGCGATCTTTCCCGAGATTTGCACTGAAACATCTTCAAATTGCCAGTAGGCTGCGGGGTCCGAAGAGTTTGGATTCGAGAGCCCATCAATTTTTATGGCGTCGGAAGGACTCCCCACATCGACCCGCAGTAATAGTCGACCTTTGACGTCGAGTTTCAATGCCTTGGGATCAGTAATTTCAAACTGCAGCGTCCCAACTGGAGTTTCCCAGACTTTCAAAGACTGTCGACGCTGGTCGATGACAGTCGATAATTCCAGTCTTCGCAACGGCCCCTGCACTTTGAATGTGATTAAGGCGGAATTTACTTCCAGAGGAAGAGCCCCTAGTGGTAGCTGAAACGCCAACCATGATTTCATGGAGCCCGTTCGCTCGAGGAACTTTCGATTGCGACGGTCATACAGTCCGACAGGCCGCACTTCATCGGGCCCTTGAACCTCGCGTATCGTGAGTAGTGGCGCGGGAACCAGAATTGACGTCCCAGGAACTGGCTGATCCCAATTGAGCGGAAGTGTGACGAGAGCAGAACCAATGGTTTGCTTGTCATGGACTAATGACGTTCCAGCCTCCCATGGTCTGGTCCAAACATAGAGTCGGTGAGAAGCGAGTACCTTCATTTGAGACAGCATGCGTTGACGACGTTGCTGTTCATCCGACAATACGTGAGCCGCAATGAATTGGTCACCTCCCAAAACAGATTCGGAGTGTGCGGTAAAACTACCGTCAGGTTTCAGGTCAACGCCGATTCGGCCATGGGGTGTTACGATCACGGCGTCTCCAGGTTCTAATCCGTCGGGAAGAACGATCTTTCCGGCGATTCCCTGCGAATCAAACCGCGTCACTGCTTCCATGGAATGCGGAACGATTCCGCCCGTCTGAAACGGGACAGTTCGCATTCCTGGCTTGGAGGGAAGGTT
Organism: uncultured Schlesneria sp.; assembly: GCA_903911795.1. Classification (GTDB taxonomy): domain Bacteria; phylum Planctomycetota; class Planctomycetia; order Planctomycetales; family Planctomycetaceae; genus Schlesneria. Next base: position 15,356 of record CAIWEX010000367.1, on the reverse strand, counting down.
CTCCCATTTCCAGCGATCAAGATCGCTCCAGACGATTCGGCGGGTGGTTCCTTCCATCCCAGCCACATCCGGCAGCATCCATCCACCTTGTTGACCTGACAACTCCGGATGCGTTTCATCCCGAAGAAGAATTCCTGCCATTCCTGCCGTCCGGTAATTGTCGGTACCCGGGATCGGCTGGACAAATTGCACCGTGGCGATCGAAGCAGCAATTGTCGCTCGGCTGCTCCAGCCTGCAACCAGCAAAATCATCGCGGAACAAACAGCCAGACATGGGATTACCAGCCCCATCCATTCCAATCGGCCGTTCATTGCAAATACGATCGCAGCTACGATGATCAGAATGGTGAAGCCAGCCAGCGTCCCCAGGACAAGTGACCGATTGGGAATCGCATTTCCGATTAACTGACGAACATGTTCCTCAGCCAGTTCTCGGGGGATTTGCGCAGCCTGACGTGGAATGAAGTAGTCGAGTGCCAGTTGTGCGAGGGGCCCGCTGGGAACAAACGATGTCTGAAAATTGGTACCGCCAGGCGGATGGGGATCCGAAGATCGACGCGGGTTGACCCAGCCATCTCCCCCCAGCGTCGTAACCAGGATTTCTCCGTTCCCGTAGGTCAGGCGATATGCCGCCGGCCAACCATTGACGGTATAAAGCACGTCCAGATCTCGCCCCAGCAAACGCACAAATGGAACCGGTCGCTCGACTTCACGGTGGAATGGCGTAAAGTCAGTTGAGGCTGGTCCGGGTTCAATCTGAATCGACACCAGATCAACTCGATCGACTTCCGTGATGTGATGTTCGTCCCCCATGATGGCAGCGAGAGTCTCGGACGAGACTTTGTCGGCCATGACCCAGAGGCGACCACCGGCCGCTACCCATCGGCGAATGGCACTGATTCCTGCGGAATCCGATCGAATGCGGTCACTGGCAATGATCAGATGATCCAGAGCATCGAGCAACTCTTCGCTGGCAGGGATCAGGGCCTCACCCAGAATCGTAAAATTGTACTTCAAACCACGATCTAAACGTGCCGTCAATGCAAATGACGTTGAATCGGCCGTGAGTTCTCCGGAGTCACTTGGTCCACCACGGTCAATGATAATGGCTGTCACAGGCTCATCGGCAGCGATACGGAATCCCTGGTCGAATTGCATCGAACCGTATTCATTCGTAGCCATGGTCTCGACACCGCTGGAACTACTCAAGATCAGCGAACGCAGATCGAAGAACTTCTGGTCTTTTTCATGTAGCGCCGGCATTCGCACGGGATGCCACATCAGCAGTTGAGATTGCGCGGGCATCCACACTCGCCGACCAAATTGGAGCATGGGATTCTGTTCAAAGTATGTCGCCGCCAATACCTCAACGTCGCGGTCATTGGGGTTACGAAGGCTGACCTTGATCATGCCCCACTTCTCGGGACGGTAAAGCCCGGTTCCCCCTGTTGAAAGACTGAACTTTTCGATCTTCGAAACAGGCTCTGCGGAATCTTGCGCAGTCGCACTGCGTAAGAAAACCATGCCCCAAAAAAGAAGCAGCAGAAAAGATTGGTAGAGGTTCAAAGCTGTCGAACTCGAACGGTCGAAAAGATCGGATGGGAAATGTTGAATCCCATGCTATCGCTTCTGCACTTCACAGCCAATCCAACGGCACTCAGTTGCAGTCTTCTCGCAAGGTGCAAAGCTGTTGGAAAATTGGAACGGCGACCGAAAGCGAGGTTTCCGTAGAAATGTTTTCAGCACAGACTACCCGCTGTCGATAGATCTGTTTTACTGGCTTGCCCAGCAAAACAGGGTGAGGAAAATGCTTTCAATCGGTACACATTCCTGAAGGACGAGACTGCGTTGCATGTTCGAGGCTTGCATGATCGAATGCAGTTCCCTGCCTCGCTGTGTACGACCTTGTCCATCAACGGCGAAGACGACATTGAAATTCAAAGTCGCCGCAGGATCTTCCTGGAGGCGATTTTGAATTGAACCGCACGTATTTTTGTACTTGAACGATAACCGTGGTCTGCCGACCGGTCCGCAGAACTTCTATCAACGAAAGGTATCCATGACTCCAACCGACGACGACTACATTAAGGAACTGATCCGCCGAGCCCTCGCCCCGGTGCTCAATCGCCTCGCGGAACTCGAACGCCAGGTGAGTGGAAAACCAATAAAGCCGAAGGATCAGGAAGTCTCGCTCCCAAAACGAAAAAAACTCCCAGGCCCTGTCATCAACAATCGAGCAGAGAAGAAGCGACGGCAGGAGGAAGAGTAAACGCCACGAGTATTCTCACTGCCTAATCCCGTGTCTTGGGGAGTATGGAGCGAAAATGGGATTGCAGGAAATCCAACAGATTGCAGTTCTCACCCGCAGAACAAAACGGCAAAAGGTTTTTTACGGCTTTCTCAAACGCCAGGGGACTTCCAGTCCGTAGCGATCCATGATCAACGGGTCGGACAAAATTCCCTCGGTCGCGCCGTCGGCTTGGACTTTTCCTGACTCCAGAACAAGGACTCGCGTACAGAGGTCGATCACAAAATCCAGATCGTGGGTAGCGACAACCAAAGTTCCCTGGAATGCTCGCAAGATTTCCAACAATTGTCGGCGGGCTCGTGGATCGAGATTGCTCGTTGGTTCATCCAAAACCAGAATTGCGGGCTGACACGCCAGGATTCCTGCCAGACAGACACGTTTTCGTTCGCCCGTGCTCAATTCTGAAGGGTTCCGCGTCGAGCAATCCGCCATTCCGACGGCAGCCAGACCCGCCTCTACCCGGGACATGACTTCTTCGCGGCTTAGGCCGAGGTTCAACGGCCCGAAAGCGACATCGTCTCGGACCGTCGGACAAAACAGTTGGTCGTCAGGGTCCTGAAATAAGAAGCCCACCTGTCGACGAATGTCTCTTAGCCGCTGCCGAGTCACTCCCCTATCGTGCACAAAAACCTGGGTTTTGTCATCGGACGTGATTGGCGGCGCGGGCAGTAACCCGTTCAGGTGCATCAGCAGGGTTGACTTGCCTGCACCACTTGGCCCAACCACTGCGATCCGTTCGCCAGTAGGAATGGAACAGGTGATTTCATCCAAGGCAATTCGCCCATTGGGATATTGAAACGTGAGACGGCGAAGTTCGATAGCAGCGGGTTCGGTGTTCGCCATTCAAGACCACATCGCTTTCAAATCAACCAATGCAGATATTCTGCGGCTATTCATCAAATTCCAGAAACCGTATGGAACCGTCCCACCCGCGCGCCAGCATCGCTCGGTGAGTTCTTTCTGCTCGTTCCATTGCACGCAATAACAAGAGCCCGATCATCTGGGAGTTTGTCGACCATGTTCTCCACCAGGGGCCGCTACCAAAGTCACGTGCGGCCCGTGCATTTTGCAGCCGATGAAGTTCGTCCCACAAGATGAATGTGTAACGATACATGAACCCCAACATTGCGATCAGAACGGCAGGGCACCGCCAGCGACGGAGCGTTATCAGCAGTTCTCGAAACGGGAGGACATGAATCAGCCAGAGTCCTGCGAGAAATGAAACTGTACATCTCAGCCAGAGAGAAATCGTCCAGGACCACGCAGCACCATCGGAACGAACCGCGGGAGCAGACAGACCAAACACCAGTAGCAGTGGCAGAAAGAGTGCCAGTCGCCTGAGCAAATACCCTGTCGTAACGCCCGCAATACTCAGCCCGATATAAATGATACCGATCAACAGACCGTGCGCCGGCCAGTTTTCCAGCGGGATCAATCCCGCGGCGAGAATCATTGCGAGCGCCATGAGCAGCTTTATGCTACCCGGCATCCGCTGAAACAGGGACTGCTTGCTGCTCCGCGAATCAACCACCATGTGAGCCATCCGTGGTCACAATTGACGATGCAGTTCGTCGAGTCATCCCAGCAAGAACTGCGGCACCAGCGAAAACGATCAGCGTTCCCAGGATGCCCGCGACCGACACCGACAGTTGCGGCCAGCTTGCCAAGAGTGGAATCGCATAATCCTCCAGAACCAGCGGGGGACGTTCAACTTCCAATGCGGATAGTCCAACTTGCTCGGAAACGGCGTCCAAACCGTCAGGAAGCTCCGATTTGAATGGGGCCAGAATTGATGCCACCGCGAGTGCCAAAACAACGCCACTCACGGCAAAACCGCCGACTCGACCAACGGGTCCGGCTTTTCCCAATTCGGGAATCAAATCAGGGCGACGCCCAAGCACATACGCCAATACTCCACCCGTGATCAAGGCTTCGCCAACTCCAATCAGTGCGTGGTAAAGCACCATCAGCGTTAAAATTCCACGTGGGTCGAATCCGCTTGAATGCGACGACAGGAGAAACTCGACGCAAAACAGCGTTGCTGCGGCAAGGACTGACAGCCATGCCGCTATCACGGCGGCCGCGACAGTCGCTGCATGACTCGAGCCCAAAGTTCGCCTGATAGTCGAGTAGACTCCGTATCCCCCCCATGCCCCCACAACACCCATATTGAGGATATTCGCGCCGAGTGACATCAAGCCGCCGTCGCTGAAGAGAACCGCTTGAACGATGAGGACCATGCTGATTGCCAGGCATCCAGCCCAGGGCCCCAGGGTGACTGCAGCAAGAACTCCACCAAGCAGATGTCCCGAGACTGGCAGGCCAAGGAGGGGAAAATTGACCATCTGTCCGGCAAAAATCAGAGCGGCGAGCATTCCCGTCAAAGGAACAGCTCGGTCTTCGAGGTCGAACCTGATTCTGCGTAAGGAGTAAGAGACGGCTCCCAGACTGATGACACCTGCCATCAGACAAACCTCGGGCCCCAGAATTCCATCACGAATATGCATGAACTGCATCAACCTTAACGAGATTTGGTTCCAACGGGTCAGGATCGCTGGGGAAAGTCTGTCGGCAGATCACCTCGTTCGCAAGCGTTCCGGAATCGCACTCGAGGCGATTGGGCGAAATGAGAACATTTCGAGATGTTTAGATCAGAATTTCGAACTCACGAAAGCCAGACTCGTGCGGGCTGCTTGCAAAAGCGAAACTCGACCTGTAAAAAAGTCGCTTCGCCTTTGAAAATCAACTGTGTCCTTCGTCAATTGCCCGCCACGTTTCTAAAAAGCTGGTGTGCTTCAACTTGTTCAGACTGATCGGGAGTGTGGTGGATGGCCAGCAAACCGGTGCCAAAGAAACCCGCAAAGCCAACTTCAGCACCGAGTTCGGCCAAACCGGCCGCCTCTTCGGCAGCAAAAGTCGTGGCGAGTTCGGAGGCTGAAGTTGCCAGACTTGATCAGGAAATCGTCAAACTGATCAATCGCCGGGCTGCCGCAACACTCAAATTGATCGAAGCGGCACCTGATCGTAAATCGATTATCTACGATCCTCGCAACGACGACGATCTGTACGCAAAGCTCGAAGCTGAAAATCAAGGACCTTTGCCAGGTCGAACGATTCGTGGTGTGTTCCGGCACATCCTGAGTGCGGTGCGTAACCAGTCTCGCGTTCAACGAGTGGCGTATCTGGGCCCTGCCTTCAGCTTTTCGCATATGGCGGCAATTGAACGGTTTGGGGAATCAGCAGACCTGATTCCCGTCAACACGATTCCTGCTGTATTTGAAGAAGTCAATCGCGGGCATGCTGATTTCGGCGTTGTTCCGATCGAAAACAGCACCGACGGTCGAATCATCGACACGTTGGATATGTTTACTCGTTTGCCGCTCAGGATTTGTGGCGAAATCCAGCTTGCGATCCATCACAATCTGCTGGGGCGAGTTGCCCGTGGAGAGATCAACGAAGTCTACAGCAAGCCACAAGCGCTGTCGCAGTGCCGTGACTGGCTGAGCCGAAATATGCCGCAGGCTCGATTGATCGAAGTCACCAGTACGTCAACGGCCGCTCAGTTGGCTCGCGATAAACCCGGAGCTGCTGCCGTTGCTGGTAAACAGGCTGCGGTTGAATACGGGCTGCAAGTCCTCGCTGAGAATATTGAGGACAACAAAAGCAATGTGACCCGATTCGCAATGATTGGTGATCGTCCTGCATTGCCAACCGGACGTGATCGGACTTCCGTTCTGCTGCAGATCCCGCACAAGCCCGGCTCGCTGTCGGACGCGTTGTCGATCTTCAAGCAAGCCAAGCTTAACCTCACTTGGATCGAATCCTTCCCGCTGCGTGGCCCCGAGACTGGTTACATCTTCTTCCTGGACTGTGAAGGTCACATGAAGGACAGCAAGGTGAAACGAGCCTTGGAAGACTTGTCCAAGATTGCAGTCCGAATGGAAGTGCTCGGTTCCTATCCGAAAAGTGATCCGGTCGAGTAAAGTACCGCTTGGCATTTGTCTAGAATATGAGTCACTCGTCGGGGGACTCAGCAAAGTTCTGTCAGTTATTTTTAGGAAGAGTCATGCGGCGAAAGTTTGTGGCGGGCAACTGGAAGCTGAACACAACGCTGGAGTCAGCCCAGTCGCTGGCGCGCGAAGTGGCATCGGCGGTCGCAGCCTCGAGCCCCAGTGTCGACGTCGCTGTCTGTCCTCCATTTCCTTACTTGTATCCTGTTAAGCAGGTACTCGCCGGAAGCCCTGTTGAGCTGGGTGGCCAGAACGCCTATCACGAAAAGTCAGGTGCATTTACGGGGGAAACATCGCTCGAAATGCTGCTGGACGTTGGCTGCCAGTGGGTGATACTCGGCCATAGTGAGCGTCGACAGTTCTTCGGCGAGACCGATGCTTCGATCAACCGCAAAATTGCTGCGGCGATCGATCGTGGTATCGGAGTGATTTTCTGTATTGGCGAACTGCTGGAAGATCGTCAGTCAGGGAACACTGAATCCGTGCTGACCACGCAGCTTCAAGGGGGATTGGCTGGGTTTACGTCGGCTCAAGTTGCACAGCTGGTGATTGCATACGAACCAGTCTGGGCCATCGGGACCGGTGTCACAGCATCTCCAGACCAGGCCGAAGCCGCGCATGCATTTATCCGTAATTGGTTGGCATCCCGATTCGATGCTCAACTGGCAGCCGGGCTGCGAATCCAATACGGTGGCAGCGTAAAGCCCGAAAACGCCAAGGAGATTCTCTCGAAACCCAATGTTGATGGTGCACTGGTGGGTGGAGCGAGTCTGAAGAGCGATCAGTTTCTTGGAATTATCAACGCAGCGGCTGAACTGGCCCGCTAATGTCTTTAGGTTATTGCCCGATTGAGTTGGTCGTGAGGATGGAGCCTTCGCTCATCGCGACGAGGAATACAGGGAATCGTTCAGAATGATTTATGTTACCTATCTCTTGATGTTGCTGCATATGTTTGTCGGCGTGATCCTGATTGCAGTGATCCTGCTGCAACGAGGACGTGGGGGAGGATTAGCCGGTGCCTTTGGTGGAATGGGCGGACAAAGCGCATTCGGAACCAAAGCAGGCGACCTGTTCACCCGAATTACCATCGTTCTCGCGACAGTATGGATCGTTCTGGGTGGTGTTTGCGTTCTTGCGACAAGCAATGCTCGCCCCGACAAATCAACGTTTACCAACGATTCTCCCGTCGTCAAGAAGGCGGGTGAGGAAGAAGGCGGCAAGAAGAGCGATGCCGCCGGTGACGAAAAGATGCCGGAGAAGGACTCGAAGGACGATGCTCTGCCAATGCCTTCTGATCCTCCGAAGACCGATGATAAAAAGGATGAAAAGTCCGACGTAAAGCCCGAAGGCGACAAGAAGGACGAAAAGAAAGAGGAAGCTGCCAAGGACTCTGCTGAAAAACCTGAAGAGCCAGCCAAGAAACCTGAAGAGCCCAAGAAGCCTGAAGGAGAAGCCCCAAAGGAATCTGAGAAAAAGTAGTTAACCTGAGTTAACTACTCGACCATCCCAGTCGGGAAATGTGGTCTTTTGAGTTCAATGCGATTCCTGAGCGAGGCATGCCGTGCTGTTGAGCATGACTGGATTTGGCGAGGCGCGCGAGCGTCTGGATGAAGTGTTGTGCCGGGTCGAGTTGCGCAGTGTTAACAATCGGCATTTCAAGTTGTCGTTACGTTGCCCTGACGGCTTCCTTCAATTTGAGTCGGAAATCGAGCACGTCCTGCGAGAAACGATCACGCGTGGAAGTGTCTCACTGGCAATTCGATTCGATAGGACTTCGAATTCCAAAGCCCCGCGAATCAACCCAGACGCGATTGCAGATTATTGGGCACAAATCAACGCAATCTGCAGTCAGTTGTCAGTCGCCCCGCCGGAAATCGGGAAACTGTTGACCCTGCCCGGCGTAATGGATGACGGAGCATTCGACGCAGCAACCGCCCAGGAAATGTGGCCAGTTGTCGCTCGAACGGTCCGTGCTGCTGCAGTTCACATGGGCGATTTCCGACGACGTGAAGGAGAGTCAATGGCGGCTGAGCTTCGCTCACAGTGCCATTCGATCGCATCGCACGTTGATCTCATTAGTACAATGGCTCCGCAAGTCATTCACGAATACCGCGACAAGCTTCTGCAGCGGGTCAACGAACTCGTCAAAGACCTGGACACGCGACTGAGCCCGGCGGATGTACTTCGAGAAGTGGCCCTGCATGCGGATCGCTGCGATATTACCGAAGAAATCACTCGCCTGCGCAGCCACTTGACTCAGTTCCTGAAACTAGTAGATGATACGACATCTCAGGGGCGTAAGCTCGACTTCATGTGCCAGGAACTCTTTCGCGAAGTCAATACAATCGGCTCCAAGTCCAACCACGTTGGTGTTGCGCATGCAGCGGTCGAAGCCAAAGTTTGTGTGGAGCGGATGCGGGAAATCGTACAAAACGTTGAGTGATGTAAGCTGACGGCCCAAGTGGGCAGTCTCACGGAACTGGCCTGGAAAGGCTGATTTACGGGTAAACAGAAATGCAGGGACGTCCATTTCGAGTCGTGGTGTTGTCCGGGCCGAGTGGCAGCGGCAAGACAACGATCGTGGAACGTCTGATCCGTCAGGCATCGGTCAAACTGGTCAAATGCGTTTCCGCGACGACACGCCCCCCACGCGTCGGCGAAGCCCATGCCGATTCCTATTACTTTTTGACTCCTGAAGACTTTGCCGCCCGCCGCAACGCCGGCGAGTTTCTTGAAACCGCCGAAGTTTTTGGCGCAGGCTATTGGTATGGCACGTTGAAATCGGAATTGGAACGGGCTCGCCGCGAAAATGGCTGGGCATTCCTGGAAATTGACGTTCAAGGGGCACTTCGCGTGATGGAAGAATACCCCGATGCGGTCACAATTTTTCTGGAGCCTCCATCAATTGAAGAGTGCGAAAAGCGATTGCGGACGCGAGCAACCGATTCCGAAGAGACGATTCAGCGGCGACTGAAGAAGGTCCACGACGAATTGAAGTTGGCCGATCGATATAAGTACCGGGTTGTCAACGACGAACTGGAACATGCCATCGGACAAATCAACGCGATCCTGACCGAACATTCAAAATAGTGTCGTCGGATGCGTTTCGGATTCCGTGTCCTTGTTCCTGGAGTCGATTCACGGACACCCTGAGTTTCACCTAAACTGAATTAGCACTTGCATTCACGTCGCTGATCCGACAGACTTACGGGTTCGCGTTGGATCGCGGTCAAGAGTTAGCACGAGTTTCGCGGCATGTCGTGCCGCACGCCATATGACGACAGTTGCGACGATTCACAACTGTCAGATTGAAATGGTCAGACGATTGGAATGAGGAAGCTATGCTGGAAGAATTGAAAGAAGAAGAGATCGTCAAGAAGGTGGGGGGGCGATTTAAGCTTTCCACATTGATTCAAAAGCGAATGGTCGCTTTGAATCGTGGTGCCAAGCAACTGGTTGAGATTCAGACGAAAAATCCGATGGAAATCGTGATTCAGGAAATCATTCAGGACAAGATTTTCCTGGATGCCAGTGGTGCCGTGATGACCCGACCAGATCCGAATATTGCACGTGAACGTCACTTTGACAGTGGCCCATCGCTGGATGACCTGTAACCGCCGAGACGGTAATCATGAGACGGTAACCATGCGCGGTCGCGAAGTGTTGCTCGGTGTGACAGGTGGTATTGCCGCCTACAAAACAGCCGACCTGTGCAGCAAGCTGGTTCAGGCTGGCGCAGCGGTTTCGGTTGTCATGACGGAAGCCGCCGAGCGATTTGTGGGTCCAGCCACGTTTGAAGCATTGACGGGTCGACCGGTCTATCGAGACCTGTTTCGACCCGTCGAGCATTTTCGGGGTGAGCATATCGGGCTTGCACAACGTGCCGAATTGTTTGTCGTAGCACCAGCGACTGCGAACTATCTCGCTGAAGTTGCGAATGGGTTCGCCGGCGATCTCGTCTCGACACTCGCTCTCACCGTGACCTGTCCGGTGCTGCTCGCTCCGGCGATGAATTGCGAAATGTGGGCTAAGCCCGCAGTTCAGCGGAATGTTGCAACGCTCCGAGCGGATGGTTTTCATTTTGCTGAGCCTGGCAGCGGATGGCTGAGCTGCGGTCAGGTCGGTGCGGGCCGCATGTCGGAACCAACCGAAATCTTGCAGTTCATCGCCAGCCTTCTCCCTGAAGCCTGATTGTTCAAACGGGTCTGTCCGAATGCGCATTCTCATCACCGCTGGTCCCACTCGCGAATATCTGGATGATGTTCGATACCTTTCGAACGCCAGCAGTGGCCGGATGGGCTTTGCACTCGCTGAGGCCGTGATGGTGGCTGGACATCAGGTCGCGTTGGCTTGTGGCCCTGTTTCCCTCACTCCCCCACCTGGCTGTGAACTTCACCTGGTCGAAACCACCGATGAATTGCTGGCGAAATGTAATGAACTTTTTCCTGGCTGTGATGGAGTGATTGCCACTGCTGCCGTTTGCGATTACCGCCCCAGAACACGTTTTCCCGGAAAGCTCGCCAAGACCGGGGTCTCTCTGGAACTGGAGCTTGTTGAAACCGCCGATGTCCTGGCAGACTTGGGACGAAATAAGGGAACACGCTGGATCGTTGGCTTTGCTCTCGAATCAAACGAGTACGCGCATGTGAATGCGTTACGTAAACTGAAAGAGAAGAATTGCGACGTCATCGTCTTGAATCGCCCAACAGCGATCGGGTCTGAATCGAATCGGATTGAACTCATCGACGCTGGTGGAAAGACCGTTGCGGTCTACTCAGGCACGAAGTCCGACGTCGCATCCCAACTTTGGGCGTGGATCGAAGAGACGATCGTCAGTCGGACCACGTAGATATCCTCGCCACGCGACATCACCTGCGTGGATCATTTCTTCGGACGGAACGCCTTAATCTTCGATTCGTCCGTTGTCAGGTAAGGGCCTTCGAGAAGGTCGATACAATAGGGGATCGCGGGAAATACCGCGTCCAGGCACTCTTTGATTGCCTTCGGTTGCCCTGGCAGATTGACCAAAAGCGACTTGCCACGAATCCCTGCGGTCTGACGAGACAGGATTGCGGTAGCAACTTTCTCGAGCGAGACCTTTCGCATCAGTTCTCCGAATCCCGGCATCATTTTCTGGCAGACAGCTTCCGTCGCTTCGGGCGTAACGTCCCGTAACGCAGGCCCTGTTCCCCCTGTTGTGATGACGAGGCAGCACTGCTCGTTGTCACAAAGTTCGATCAACGTCCGTTCGATCAGCGGTTGCTCATCAGCGATGACGCGCACGACAGGTTCGAAGGGCGACGTCAGTATCTCGGCAAGATAATCCCGGATTGCGGGACCGCCGCGATCTTCGTACTCACCCCGACTGGCGCGGTCAGAGACGGTGACTACTCCGATCCGCGCGATTGTTGCGTCGAAAGTCATCCCTTCGCCTTGGCTGGAGCCGCACCGACCGTCTTGCCGGACTTTTTCATCGCCCCCTCAAAAGCAGTACGAGCTTTCGTCCAGGCGGATTCCATCAGGGGAATGTGGCAGCCTCCTTTGCCCTTACACGAATTCATCCCGGGGTCTTCACCGCATCCACCCTGCCCCTTGCATTCATTGTTTCCACTGCAGGATGCATCTGCGATGCTGGCACAAGTTCCTTGTCCGGCACAGGCATTGTCCTTGCTGCGACCCAGATTTTTGCACGAATTCAGGCCGCGACAGGTGTGAGGTTCATCAATGATCAGCTTTTCGGCATCTGTCATTGTTGCTGAAGCCATGGAATTCGCAACCGACGGTGAACTCGGTTGCGTGGGGGGCGTTCCCGTGCATCCGACAGTCGTTCCGGCAATCATCCCCCCCAATGCTGCGACGGTCAACTTGTGAAAGTCGCGTCGATCCAATCCGTTGTCCTGCATATCGCCCCTTTCTGGAGGGATGAAGGAAGCCGTTTGCCGGCAACCCTCGTTGTGCCTAAGTCAAAAACCTGAAAGAAGAGTATCGGGATTGGTCCAATGTTCAATAGCAGACTTCACCAGGACGGCTACTTCGACTTCACCTGAGGTCCATCACCGCTCAGCGTTGATGTTCCCAGCCCGTATACCGACTCCTGCGAAAAGACGTAGGCGGGAAGCTGAAGCGACGTGATGAAACCGCGAGCACGGTCCCACATGTCATCGTCCAGGGCCTTCTGAGCTGTTTCAACCGATGGCACACGAATAAAAATTCCAATATTCGAAATGCGGTTGGATGTCTTCCAAAGTGCGGCACCGTTGAAGTCATAGGCGACCGTGATTTCAATCGTCTTTTCCTGCAACTGCGTCTGCTGCTGCTTTCCGCCGCCAAAAAACTGCACAGGAACCATCGCCCCCTGCTTGAACTCCATACTGACAGCAAGCTTGACCGGTTGTCCCTTGACATCCTTCACGCCGCTATTCGTGACCGCCTTGCTCAGCAGCCCTAATGCTTCCGCCTGGAATCCAGCCCGGTCAGGTCGCTCGGGGATTTGTGCCATGACTGTGACTGAACCGCCCGGCTGCACGAGCATCTTCGGTTCGAGTTTCGCTCCGCCGAGTTTCGCTTTGGCGGCGGTATCAGGCAGATCTGCTGCGATGACTTGAACGGCAGATCCAGATTTCACCTTGGCGAAATACCAGTGACGCCCGTCAGGCGGCGACTTAACATGCGCCGTATTCTGGTCGGGCGATTCGTAAGTCCACGCAACCGTCTTCTGCTTGACGTCAAACAGAGCCGAATTGTTGATGAGCAAATAATCGTCCCCGCACCAGTGGCACGACGTGACACTCATCGGCAGCGGAATTGGATCCAGTGCCCGGCCCGCTTTGACGTCGACTTCGTGCAGATAGACTCCCTTCTTTTCCTCGTTGATGATCGCCATTCGTTCACCGTTGGGATGGAAGGAAATCGCCATCACCGGCCCCCCCAGTTCGATCGCCCCTTGAGGAGCCCCTGTCGCAGGATCACGAAGTTCGGCTCGCTTGTCGACTGCCACTGCCAGGCTCTTTCCGCCGGGTGACATGGCTGCGGCGACAACTTCCTTGATTTCATACACAGGCGTGCATTCCGGCAGCTTCCAGACGATCAACCGGTCTTCAAAATTAATTGTGCCCACATGGTCGGGGCCGACAAAGAAAGCCGATTCAATCGAGCGGTTTTCATCTTTGGCCTCTTCCTGGAACGGACGACACCCGGCGACATGTTTTCCATCATCAACGGAGTAGACATCGACCCGTCCCTGCCCATCATGGGGCGCGACCAGAACTCGTTTTCCATCAGCACTGGCGGCGAGCAAATCACACGAGAAGTCAATCTCGATACGACTTTTTGAATTTCCTTTCGCCAGATCATAAACTTCAATCCAGTTCTTCTGGCAATGGATCGGCTTTGTACGAGGTCTCGAAATGATCGAGTGAGCTTTTGTTGCCCGGAATCGAACTTCAGGGACGCGATTCTTCAGATCTGCAGCATCTTCTCCCTCTGCGAACCGGACGAAACCGAGTCCTGAATTCTGATTTGAAACCACCAGATTACGTGGCTGGCCCGCCCCCTTAAGGCCCAGAGATGACTTCATCACGGGGGCTGATGCCGCTGGTGCAGGGTCAACGGACACTTGCCAGCCTGTTGCCTGATCACTCGAGCGATCAGTCGCCTGACTTGCGTCAAGCTTGGTGAGCTTCGGCAGCTTGGCATCGACAATCAATCCGCCCGCTTCCATCGCCTCAACGGATTTCGAAATATCTTCAGACTTGATGAGCAGCGGCTTGACGGATGAGTCCTGGCGAGTCCCTTCCCAGACTGCGACCAGCCCATTGTCCAGGACACGACGATTCTTCAGACAGCCCGTATCGAGTTTGGGCTTGCCCAAGCTATACACCACCTTTTTGGCACTTCGGTCTACGATGGCGATCCCGTGCATCAGGAACTGCTGCCCATTGGGAAACCATTGCAGACCAGTCCCCTTACCATGCAGGTTATGTTCCTTCTTGACCCCTTCATCGAGAACAATCGTGTCCACGACAGCCCCGGTAGAGGTCTTCAGAATGAAGATTCTCTCTCCATAATTGGGATGAGCACCATCAAACAGCAGTGCCAGTTCCTCACCGTTATAAGAAAATGCAACCGCCAGCAGATCGTTCGAGGGGCGATTGACGAATTCAATGGTTCCAACGACTTCACCGTTCTTGAAGTCGTAGATCGATATTGTTCGCGCGAGAAATTCGGACAAATAGGCCGCGTACCGACCTCCGGGACTGAAGGAATAGATGTCACCCGGACGACCGTTTTTTCCGAGCGCTACTTCCCGTTCCAGGTCCCCGGAGGGCAGTTTCCAGGAAACCAATGCCTGGTGCACATCAGAAAATGCCACCATACGTTCGGACGAAGGAAGCGCGAGCACTGATACATTCAGCTTTGCGGCATCGACGCTCACGGTGCCGAGTGATTTCTTCGCTTTGACATCGTAGACTTCGATACCCCCGCCGTTATCAAACCGGAACCACGCGACATATTTACCGTCAGGACTAATAGCGACCTTGTTCGTCGGAAGTCGATCTTTCAGGACACCCACTTTCTGCCCCGTGGCAAGGTTCCAGACTTCACGCCCCCCCTTGCCATCGTTCTCGCCCAACAATCCAAATGGACTCGGCGTCACCGGGTAGACAACTGAATCGTCACTGATGAAACCACCCTTGATCGGAACGTTGAACTTCTTCGAGGTGTCATAGGTCACCTGGGTCTCCAGAGGATCTGGCTGGGCTTTCCAGTTGACCAGCGGCTTCATCGCGAACCCGCCGCCGACACCTCCCTGATCCAGTCCACCTTTAAATCCACTCCCCGCAGCCTTGGTATTCGCAGGATTGGCGGCGGGGGGATTCATACCGGGATTTGCCGCAATCTGCGGATTAGGATTCGCCGGAACATTCGGTTGAGGATTGGGATTAGCGGGGGCCGGGGTTATCGGATTTGGTGTCGCTGGATTTGGCGCTGCATGTGATGCCCCGGGACCCGAATCAGGAGTTCCCGGTGGTGTGACT
>CAIWEX010000366.1 GCA_903911795.1 uncultured Schlesneria sp. | reverse complement strand
TCGGCGCGGGTCTCCCGACCCCGCCGAAACCGACGACCGAAGGTCTCCTCTTCCGTCTTTTTCTTTGCGACCTGGCAGTCGTACATGCCGATGAGCATCAGGCGCCCAATTGCTGACGGCTATCTTCACGCAGGAGCGTGAAGGCTACTTTCGGAAGGACTCCTGTTCGGCGTGGGTCGCTGAATTGACCGAAGGCCCCCCTTTCAACTTCACGAAAACCAGATATTGGCAGGACGATGGAGGGCAGAACGATGAAGAATCAGGACTCCGGTTTCTTCCATCGTTCTGCCCTCCATCGTTCTGCCCCCACTGAAATTGAATTGGGTGTAATTGACCGCAGTTACCCCAGTGAGGTCTCGGGCAACGGTTTTTCCTCATAGAGTCGTTTTCCGACTATCCCAAAATCGGCGAAGAGCGTGAAGCCGTTTGGGTGTTTCCCAGCGAAAGATTGCCGCCATCACGGGATGCAACAGCCAACGTAACCACACCGGCCTCGCTGTGAAGTTGTACTTGTACTCGATTCTCGACGAACCATCCCCCAGATCGCTGTGCCGAATCGTAGCTGCAAACGTGTCGAAGAACGGGGGACGATTAATCATCTTCACAGCGGCGACAGAAGCTGGGTTGAACGTCACATATTCAGTCTTCAAGGCGATCCCGCCCAGATACCAACGCCCAGTGCAGAGTGACCTCGCGTGAAGCTGAGCTTCGGAAAATCCATCACACAGGTGCGCGTCCTGCAATAATGAGTCCCACTCCAATCTTCGACTGTAGTCGTGGAGTAAACGAAAGACCTCATCACTCGACGCCGGAATAATGTCGGTCACAGAACCGTGGGGCATCGCTCTGGTCCATGGAAGACGTCGGAAATCATTAACTTCGCCGGTAACCCTGACGATCTCAAGATTATAGTCCGAGTGGCGAATGACGAATTCTTTGCTCGGCGCGGGTCTCCCGACCCCGCCCGAAACCGACGACCGAAGGTCTCCTCTTCTCTTTACGTCCTGGCAGTCATACATGCGATGAACATCAGACGTCCAATTGCAGACGGCTATCTTCACGCGGAGCGTGAAGGCTACTTTCGGAGACCCATGTTCGACGCGAGGCTCCCGCCTACTAAAAAGCGATTACTTTCTGACAGGAAGATCCGGCGCCTGAATCGGCTTCCAATCGGGCGCTTCCTTTGGAAACGCAAATACAAGGACATCATCTTTGAAGAGCTTCCGATAAACAGGGGACAGTTGATCTCCCCAGGATGTCACAACGATGGCGGTATCCTTGTCCTTATCGCCTAACTGCTTGCGAGCGACTGCGACGGAAATCTCTTTTCCATTTCCTCCGTAGATCACGACATCCTTGAGAGGTACCCGGTATGTCGATCGGTCATTGTACATCGGCCCACCCGGTTGACCGGGACCAGCCGGCTGAAGAAAAATCGTTCGGTATTTGACGAGTAGTAGATTTTCATCTTTATCAATCTGCGAAGCGATCAGTACATCCGGGGGATTACCAGGCGTCGCATCCGTCTTCGAATCGTCGGCTTCCGCACCCAATGCCAGAATCGCCATCAGAAGCAGATTTTGAGCAATCATGGAACGTCCTCCATATTCAAAGGTGACCCTGAAGCCTCGCTCGTCATTTACCGTACGAGGAGCTACTCGTTAAGAACATGAATCGTATTGTGAATCAAGCCGTTGACCGGCTCGCCACCTGATCCCACCAGTTTGTATTCGATCGACATACACCACGTCGGCTGAATCTCGGGGAGTTCAATCGTTACGGTGCGGTGATCATCACTCAGCTTGACCGACTTGATCGTCAATGTCTTCTCGTCGTAGTGCTTGGAACCATAGTTGGCAGAGCGTTGCAGAGACCACGTGCGAACAACGTACCGGCTGGCTTCAGTGGCTGCTTCAGGCTTAAGGTCTCCACTGAAGGTCAATTGCATTCCCTGCTTCCGGGCAGAAAGACCAATCGGAAGATGAATCGGCTGCCCCGTCGCCCGAATCCGGTAGAACCCGCCCGGCTGCGTGGCATTCCCTGCCCAGGCAAACATTCCGCATGTGTAAAGCTGCCCATCATCAGGATGGAATCGGCCACGCATGATCCCCGTTGGGAAAATCGGCAATGGTAGTTCACACATCCCCCCCTGCACGATCACCGAATTCGTATCACCCGGGCGTTTGACCTTTTCAAACGGAACGACAAACACCTTGCCATAACCGTAAGACAAGTTCAGTAGCGATCCCTTCAAAGGTCCCCACTTGTCACCAGTCACCCAGAGCAGTTCCGCTGGTGATCGATCAAACGCATTCGTAATCCAGCACAGCGGCGGCTCCATCGCGCTATCCGACGAATCCGTCACGTCATGATAGCCAAACATGTTTCCATAGAACCGGGGCTTCTCACCCGGCTTTGCGGGAGTGACCCAGTTGATCCGGTTCTTCGGGTTCCAGAACCCTTCCTGGTCAGTCACCACAAACGACCCGTCGGGATTCAGACAAACCCCGTTCGCCGCCCGGAATCCTGTGGCGAGGATATCGGTCTGCATTCCATCCTTGCTGACTCGCAGCAACGTCCCATGATGAGGGACAACGGCCACCAGCGCATGACGCCCTGACTTCGCATAGTAGAAATTCCCATCGCGATCCGTCTGCAAACCCATCGCGAACTCGTGGAAGTGCTCCGTCACCTGATGATCGTTATTGAAGCATTCAACAACATCGATCTCGCCATCATTGTTGAGGTCCCGCAACAGCGCGAGCTGGTCTCGGCAAGTCACATAGATCCGCCCCTCCACAATCTTCAGACCCAGCGGCTGAAACAGGCCGTTGGCAACTCGCTGCCATGTCAGTTGCGGCTTGCCGTCAGCCCCCTTGTTTTTCAGACCGCTGACAATCCAGACGTCGCCGTCCCACGAGCAGACTGCCATCCGGTCGCCGTCCGCGAAAAAGTCGAAACCGGTCAAACGGAGCTGCGCGAACCAGGGATTGTTTGACGGGATCGACAGGATGTCGACAGCAAACGGGCCAGAGTCAGGACCGACAACCACATCGGTCTTCAATTCCTCGATCCATCGTCGCGGGCCACCACGAGTGAGTGCCGAGAGATCCAGCGGGGGTTGAGTCACGAGTGATGCGAGGCTTTCAGCCTCAACCTTTTCTTCGCGCTGCGTGGTCACAGAAAGCACAAATTTGAGTGGTTCGGGACCCGCTGGGAGTTTCAGAATCAACGATCCCCCGTCGCCTGCTAT
>CAIWEX010000365.1 GCA_903911795.1 uncultured Schlesneria sp. | reverse complement strand
TCCGTTAGGTGAGAACACCCGAAAATGAAGATGAGACTTGCGGATTGATGTTGCAGTGGGGTCGAGAGACCACCGGAAGTGGACAGAATACCACCTCCCTTCGACCGTGGCATTTTAGCCACGCGGATTACCGAGGAGAACTCCCAATATCGCGCGGATTTGTTTTTCACATATTACATAAATGACGTAGCGGGGTGGCGTCCTTACCGCTTTGGGCACGCATGTGAACGTTTCGCTGATCCATTTCAGGCGTGATGCCTGTCCTCACTCAACCGTTGCGGGAGCATCTTCAAACCGGTGACCGCATACGCCACAAATGATGCCGAAGTTCTTGCGTCGCTTTTACGATGGCGTCAAACTTTCATTGACCGAAACGAACGACACCACTGAACGGGCCACTGCAAATTGCCGTCATCTCAGCTCTGCAACTTTGCGAACATCGAGATGTTATCAAAAACCTCATCGAGACGATTTCCGCATGTCGGTAATTCAGGGGCCACTTACAATTCCTGCCCAAACATGATTCGATGACCATCAATCGTGCGGACGCCGAATTCACGCATTCTCCAGGGTTCGTCGCGGAGGTGCTTGATGAATTCGGCGTTCTTGCTGCCAAATTCGCGGTAGTAGGCACTGGCGTCGTCGACCACGATGTACGCAAAGTAGGAGTGATCGCCGAGATCCACTGGCGGAATTGATTCGGGGCAATGCCCGGCCATGATCTGGCAACCTTCACGTTCAAAGATACGCCAACCGTCGTCACCGATCTCACGAATCGTAAAGCCAAGGACGTCACGGTAGTAGTTCGCCGAAGTCTGCAAGTCCTGAACGGCCAGAACATACATTTTTCGATTGATCATGTGTTTCACGGGTGGTTCGTGAGGCGGATAGCAAGCATCACGGTAACGCGAAAACGAAGGCTCGGCCAGAGGGTGAATCCAGCCTTCCGGTATTCATGTGCACCGTCTTCGCAAAACTTCCAGGAGTTTCCAGAGTCATCATAACTTGGCTTGTTGGTGAGCTTGCCCATTGCCTGATCATGCACAGATAGAACCGGACGCTACTCTGTCCTGCTGATTGATCGCGATCGAAACGGACACCTCTTCTTCACTTCGACAATGACCCGCCGGTCCTACAAACCTAAAATTCGTCACAATCGCTAAAATCGTTGGAATCGTCGCAGATTCCCCGGAAACGGCATCGCCAGCCCAACATCTTCTTTCCTCACCGCGTGATTCGCGCAAGACTCTGATCGTCCGCTTGTAGCACCTTTAACTGCAAGTGGAATCGTAAGGGGTTTCAAGGTGGCAAAGGTGGGGCCTGTCGACGTCATCCTGCTGAAAATGGAGACTTTAAGCAACGTCTTCCGTCCTTTCCGGAAACCTGTGTTATGTTTGCAACACGGGGTGTGTTGACTGGAGAAGACAACCCCGGGTCGCACGGTCCTGCAAACTGTGACACTCGTCGACGCGAACGAAGCAGAGATCTTCGGTCACAGGTTTTGACAGTCCTTTGGCTGATCTCGTCGGACGTTTCGATGGAGCCGGACATGGCAAATTCGGTCAAGACAGGGAATTGAAATGTTTGAATGGACATTGCAACACATCGCGTTCATCGTCGGTGTTACGGTGCTGACGGGTATCGCGGTCTACACAGACGCGAGAAAGTTTCGCATCCCGAACAAACTGACGATGCCGTTCTTCGTACTCGGTTGGATCTATCAGGTCAGCTTCTGGGGGCTGCCGGGACTCGGCGATGGCTTCCTGGGATTTGTCGTCGGATTTGGAACCTACCTGATCCTGTGGTTTGTTGCAGGGGGCGGCGCTGGTGACACCAAGCTCATGGGGGCACTCAGTGTCTGGATGGGACTGCGGCTGACGATCTGGCTGATGATTCTGAGCACACTGTTTGTCGTGATCGATTCGATCGCCATCAGTATGTACAAGGTGCTGCGATATGGTGCCAAGAAATGGAAGAAAGAACATCTTGCAACCGGCAAGGTGGACGCCAAAGGGAAACCTGTCTTCAAGAAGGAAACTCCTGAAGAGAAGCGGGCTCGCCGGATGCTGCCATTTGCTGTCCCTGTCGCTATGGCGACCTTGTTGCTGATGGTGCTGAATGGTGCTGGGATCATTAAGGAAGGCCAACTGGGACCTCAACGAGCCGCCAAGCAAGAACAGGCTCAGGTGGACTGATGAAAAACCGTTTGTCATCTAGAAAACTCCAGCCAGCCAATGGGCGACGCGGTGTGCTCAGCATGGAACTGGTGCTGACACTGCCAATCCTGTTCATCCTGCTGCTGGGGCTGTTTGAATTCACGATGTTGTTTTACTCACGCAGCCTCATTGTTGAGGCAACGCGAGTTGGAGCCAGAAAGGCCAGCCTGCCCGGTGCTACCGAGCAGTCTGTTCAGGACGATGTGCTGCAAGTACTGAGTCCACGATTGCAGACAGGGATTCAGGTCGGTGTTGATCTGGGCACACATAGCGGGGACGTCGTAGTTGTCACTGTTCAGACTCCCATGAGTTCCGCGTGTCCCGATCTGCTCTGGCCGATCGGAGTCAGTTTGAACGGACGGAATCTGTATTCAGAAACACGAATGATTCGGGAATAGCTGCACGGACGGGCCACAGCGGCTCGTCGCAATTGGCTGCAGGCACGTCGTCTGCAATTGAGCGTTTAAGGTTCCATACATCCAGGACATGAGTATCAGGGTCGGCATCGGTTTGGCGGGATTGACGGACGCCGTTCGTTGCCGCATGACCTCGAAAATCGACCAGGGGGATTTCAAGTGAAGCGTTTAACACCTGCCGCGTTGACGATGGGAATGTTCGGCATCCTGGGCTTGCTGGTCGTCGGCTATGTTGCCAAGAACCTGCTGGCCACCACCGAAAAGAAGGTCGTGCCAGCGATGCGCGACATTCCAATGGTCATCACCGACATCTCGCCCGGTACAATTCTGACCGACAAACACCTGGGACTCGGCAAGATCCAGGTTGATAAGCTCTCCCGTGAAATGCTGCTGACCAACCGCGTCATCGTCGGTCGTGTCGCCAAGACACCACTGAAAGCAGCGGAACCGATTAAGGCAAACCAGCTTTATCAACCCGGGGAACTTCCACCATTCGAACTCTCTGGCAAGGGAATGCGAGCCGTCACGGTTCAAGTCACCGATCAGGCCTCGATGGTTGATGGGATGATGAAGCCAGGCGATCACGCTGACGTCCTGTTTACTGCCATGGGTGGAGCCGGCGGGGCAGACACCTTCCAGGGTGGTGTGACGATGCGACTGTTCGAAGGGGTGCGAATCCTAGCGATCAATCGCAGCTTTACGCAGGGAAGCACCGATCGAGGCAACAACAATTTCACGCTGGAATTGACGGAAGGTCAGGCCAATGTGATCACACTGGCACGCGACAAGGGCAAGATCAGCCTGATCTACAATCCCAACGGTAAGGGGAACGGTGGTGTTGCTCTGAACAATGCCGAACGCGTCACCTTCTACGAAATCCTGGGCCTCACCCGTCCCAACAAGCCCAAAGAACCGATCCTGACCGAAATCTATCGTGGTGCTGGCCGATCGACAGCGTACTGGGATGATCGAGGTCGATTTGTCGGAACACGCGTTGGTCCAATGCAGACCTCCAATGATCGTGATTATGCGTTGCCTCCTGTTCTGGGACCATATCCCGGCAACCGAACGAATGATCAGGCACCGGCTCCAGCCCCTGCACCAACAACGACACCAGCACCCACAACATCGGCTCCTGTGCCGCAAGACAATCCCGATCAGCCACGATCAGTTCCAACGGCATCTCTGCCACAAGAACTTCCAAACTGAAACGAATGACAACTGAAATGCAACAAGCCCGCTCGCAACGCAAGCGGGCTTGTCGCCACAGTTGTCGCACTGAAGAAATCCCTCAAATTGACACTTCCTGTCTCTTCGGGCATTCCCGATGAAAACAGGCCTTTTGAACCCCAGAATCGTCTGCACCCATGAAACCGCATCGACGTTCCTCGCAGCCTGATGTCCGACGCCAGTCAAAGCGTCGCGGCTTCACCACGCCTGCCGTGGCGGTTGCATTGCTGGTCGTGATGGCTGGACTGGCGCTGATTCTTGATCGACTGTGGCTCGACGCCGCAGATCTTGAACTGACGACTGCCGCCGAGGCCGCAGCTCTCGTCGCCGCCGGTGAACTGGCCAACGACGACCTTTTGAAGCCCGCTGCCGATCCTCAACATCGCCTTGATATGGCTCGCAACTCAGCCACCTGGATCGCCAGCCAGAATCTTGTTGCCGGTGATCCTGTTCAGCTCGACAGCAACCCCGAAGGAGACATCCGGCTGGGGAAACTGGTGCTGGACGAGCATGAAAACAAAATCCGCTTCGAAGAAACGGCCACGCAACCAGCAACGGCCGTAGTGACCAGCCTTCGAACGCGACGAACAAGTAACCCCGTCGGACTATTCATTGCTGGCGTAACCGGTCACGCATCTGGCGACGTTGCAACCCGCGTCGAAGCGAGTGTCGACAACCGTGTGATTGGCCTGCGTCCCCTGGCTGGCATTCCCATCCCTGCCCTGCCGATCGCGATTTGGTTGAATGATCCCAGTGGTCAACGACCGGACACCTGGAAAAATCAGATTGAAGCCCGCAAGGGAGAGGACAAATTCGGCTACGACTGTCTCGGTCACACTGTCACCAGCGGTGCTGACGGGATCCCCGAAATGACATTGCGCAGCCAAGCCCGTGGTAGCAGCCTGAACACGAATACCGTCGTGGTTGATGTTGGTGCCGGCTTGAGCGACAAGATCCTGGCCGCCCAGTTTGCACACGGCCTCACAACGGAAGACCTGGCAACAGCAGGTGGCGAACTTTCGATCTTTGACTCGTCCCACCAGACGATGCCTGCATCGGGTGAGATTCGTCACGCCGACCGCATTGTGATGGAATCGATTATCGGTGAACCACGAATCTGTCTGTTGTACTCAACGGCTACGTCCGGAAGTTCAGGAGAAATCACTCAAGCGACCTGCGTCCGCATGGTGGCCATTCGAGTTTTGTCGGTCCACGATTTGTCAGACGGCTCCTGCGAATTTGTCGTTCAGCCCTGCATTATCAAGACGCGTACTGCCATCCTCGATGCTCCGTACCCGTACACCACCGACGGTGTCGTCCCTGTCAGTCCTTACCTCGCACCTTCGCCGACACCCGCGGCTGGCCCGACGCCAGCAGCTACTGCAGGCCCAGTGGCGATTTCGAATTCCGGTCATCCCTACATTTACAAGTTGCACCTGACACATTGATCACCACGTGAGACTGAGGTCGAGACTCACTCGACCTTGGCAGATCACACAACGATTCACCCTGACCTCATTCCGCGGAACACACAATGATCGCTGAAACAACTGCCCCACCTGCTCTTGATCCGCGACAGGCCTTCCAACTGCTGAAGACCCGTATTCACCGACAGATGGTGGATGCGATCGATCTTTCGAAGGCGGGCCAACTTCCCGAACGTGAACTTCGCACCAAGCTTCGCGGCCTGGCGACTCACCTGTGCGCTCAACAGACGGTGAATCTGCCTGCCGATGATCGCGAAGCGATGGTTCGCGAGATCATGGACGAAATCTACGGTTTCGGTCCAATCGAGCCGTTGATGAATGATCCTGATGTCAGCGACGTGCTGATTAACGGGCCTGACAGCGTATTCATCGAACGAAACGGTCTGCTTGAGCGAACCGACATCCGGTTCGCGAACGATGATCACCTGATTCACTTCATCCAGCGACTGGTTGGTCGAGCCGGGCGACGCATCGACGAAGTGTCGCCGATGGTGGATGCCAAGCTTCCCGATGGTTCGCGTTTGAACGCGGTGATTCCGCCGTTGGCCCTGCGAGGTCCTACGGTGTCGATTCGTCGTTTCAAATCGAAGGGTGTGACCTTTGAAGACATGGTACGAACCGGTTCGCTAACGCCCGAAATGGCCGACTTCATGGTCGCCTGTGTGCGGGGGCGTATGAACATCGTCGTCAGCGGTGGTACCGGTGCTGGTAAGACGACCATGTTGAACAACATCAGCCGGTTCATCCCTGAAACAGAACGCGTCGTCACGATCGAACAGACGGCCGAACTGCAGCTTCAACAGCGTGACGTGGTGGCGCTGGAAACTCGACCGCCAAACGTTGAAGGTCGCGGCGAAATCTCGCAGCGTGACTTGCTGAAAAACAGCCTGCGAATGCGACCTGACCGAATCATCGTCGGCGAAGCGCGTGGTGGCGAAGTGCTCGATATGCTGCAAGCCATGAATACCGGCCACGATGGTTCGATGAGTACCGTTCACGCTAACGATACCCGCGATGCTCTCGACCGAATGGAATTGATGATCGCGTTGTCCGGGGTTGAACTGCCCATGATCGTTGCCCGGCAATACATCGCATCGGCCGTGCAGATCCTGATTCATATGACGCGACTGTCGACCGGTGAGCGTAAAGTGATGCGTATCTCGGAACTGTGCGGTTGCCAGGACGGTTCCTATCAAATTGAAGATATTTTTGTGTATCGCATGTCCGGCGTGGACGCCAGCGGCCGGGCTCGTGGGGCCTTCTATGCCACGGGTTACGAACCACAGGCCTTGAAGCGTCTGGCCAGCCGTGGTTGTGATATTCCATCGCTGATGTTTGCCGCACGTGAATTGAATTCGACTCGTGAATATCGGCCTCGCTGATTTCCGGAGTTTGGCGGGAGCGCCAGTTGCCGCCATGTTTCTTTCGATAGTTATTTCCCGCTTCAGGACGGCTTTCGCGGTCCAGGCGATTTGAATCCAAGACAGAATTTGTTTCGGAAGGAGAGTTCCGATGGCTGCGACCACAGGTTGGCAACCACCGCTGACACAACCCGATTTCTCGGACATCCTGAAAGAGCAGGAGACGTTCGGTACAGGCCGTGGCGAAGGTGCGGCGGATCAGATCAATAGCTGGTTCGACGAACTGATGCTGCAGTCTGGCCTGGGGATTAGCCCATCAATGATGGTGGCACTCTGCCTTTGCAGCGCAATCACCTTCGGCGGAGCACTGTTCGTCTGGCAGGAAAACCTGCTGACGACGGCTGTGGCCGCTCTCGTGGGATTCATGCTGCCGGTGATCTTTACGATCATGGCTCGGACACGCCGCCAGGACAAAATGACCAGTCAGATCCCGGCGATGCTGGAAGAACTGGCTCGTGCCGCGAAGACCGGCCGTAGCGTTGAACAAAGCATGGCAATGGTTGCTTCGGACACACCTGATCCGCTGGGAGCTGAATTGAAACTCGCCACAGGACGCGTGGAGATGGGGATTCCGCTGAAGGATGCCCTGCGAGACCTTCCACGCCGAACGGGCCTGATGACTCTTGGACTGATGTGTATGACGCTGGTCGTGCAGCAGCAGACCGGGGGTGACCTGGTCACGGTGCTGGAACGACTCTCTCGAACTGTCCGCGATCGACTGCTGTTCATGGGCCGGCTGCGAGCCGCCACCGCAGCCAGCCGAGCGACCGCGATCCTGATGATTGTGTTGCCACCGGCGGTTCTCGCCTTCTTCGTTTACCGCAAACCAACTTACCTGGACGAGCTGTTGTCGTCCGCCTGGGGACGCAACTCGACAATCCTGGCCATCTGCCTGGAAATTGTCGGGGCCTTGTGGGTGCTGCGAATCCTGAAGGACAGCGAACGATCGTAATTGTGAACTCGGCGATCCTGAGGTTGCCGCAGTGAGAATCGACAAGACTTACTATCAGATTTCAGATCATCAGCGATGCCCGGTTTCCCGCGAAGCCCGGCAGAATTGAATAATGGCGGGAGTTTGCAATGAACCCAACTTTCTTAGTCGCCTTCTACAGTGCCTGCGGTGTCCTGATCGCCGGTTTGCTGGTCCGCATCTGGTTCAAGAACCGAGCGGCCAAGCGAGCCAGCCTGCCCACCCCTGTAGTTCAACCGAAGCGTCCCAAAGTCGCTGAACCGGTGACAATGGTGACTCCTGCAGCGACGACGTTGATCCCGCCACCACCGCCGCCAGCCCCTGCTGCGGCCGAATTGGTTCCTGCCGGTTTTGAACGATCGATTCATGGTGAACAACACATCGCCCCCTCGTCTTCAACGATCCTGCGAGCATCGGCAATTCCGACATGGGAAGATCGCAGCCTGTTCGAACACAAGAGTGTTTTGAACAAGCCGAACAATCAGCCGATGCCACGAGTCCTGGCCGCAGATATTCCAGGAGCCGACGATTCCGATCGAACGTTTGGCGGAATCAACTCGGCACTGGCCTCGCTGCTTCCGGACACACCAGAACGTCAGGAAGTCGCTCGCAAGGAGTTGAATGCCGCCGGATATTACAATCCGCACGCTCTCGAAAACCTGGCCGCTTTGCGCTATGCATTGATAATGTTGTCCATTCTGGTCTTTGGAGGCCTGCTGCTGATCGTGCCGACGCGTCTTGAGCCGGTCATCATCGGTTGTCTCGTCGTCGCACCGATTCTCGGCTGGGCGTTGCCCATGCTGTACGTTCGTCGTAAAGCTGCGGACCGTATTCAGGAAATCGGCCGAGCGATGCCTGATTTGCTCGATATGTTGAACATGTGCGTGAGCCAGGGCCTGACCGTTCCCGAAGCCTTGAAACGAATCCTGCGAGATTTCCGCAACGTCTATCCCGCGTTGACTCAAGAATTGAGCATCGTGATTGAACAGGCACGCATCAACGACCTGCATACCGCACTCGAAAGCTTCAGCCGCCGCATCGATCTTCCTGAAGTTCACTCGTTTACGTCACTGCTGATTCAGACCGAGCGAATGGGTACGAGTATCTCGGAAGCATTGACGACCTACAGCGATACGATGCGAGAAAGCCTGAAGCAACGCGTCGACGAAAAGGGAAATCGCGCGACATTCCGATTGCTGTTCCCAACGGTGCTTTGCCTGATGCCAGCCGTTTACTTGTTCCTGTTGGGCCCTGCTGTGAATGAACTGTCGAAGTTCTTCAATGAAGGGGGACGGAACTCCGTCGACACAGGAGCCCGAGCGATCCAGCGATTGAATACCCAGCGTGGTATCAACCGCCAGAATTGACGGGGCTTGAACGGCTTGAACCAGCAGATTTCTCAATCGTCTTCGTGAAAACCCGTGGGTTCCTTCGCAAAGCCAAGTCCACCCAAACTCAGAATAAGCGTACGACAACACACGACGCAACGCTTGTCATCGAGCGGTAAGTTGCTCGTGTGCAGACAGGATCAATCGCTCGGTTTCTTCCCAGCCGATGCATCCATCGGTGATGGAGACCCCGTATTTGAGTCCCGACGGGTCGCTTCCAAGTGGCTGATTGCCGGGATTCAGATTGCTTTCCAGCATCAAGCCCACCAAATTCTGGTTGCCTGCAAGTCGTTGTGCGATACAGTCGTTCCATGCGACATTTTGCAGGCGATAGTCCTTATTGGAGTTCGCGTGGCTGCAATCAACCATTAATCGTGGTGGCAGCTTGGCTTTCGTCAACAGGTCTACCGCTTCGGAAAGGCTTGCTGCGTCATAGTTTGGACCTGATCGTCCGCCACGAAGAATCAGGAATCCCCAAGGATTTCCCTTGGTGTTGACAATGCACGTCTGACCTTCATTGTCGATCCCCAGGAAACTGTGCGGTGATCGGGAAGCATGCATGGCATCGAGGGCCACCTGCAGGCTGCCATCGGTTCCGTTTTTGAAGCCGACCGGCATCGACAGGCCGCTGGCCATCTGGCGGTGCGTCGGTGATTCTGTCGTACGAGCCCCGATGGCACTCAGTGAAACCAAATCCGCAATGTATTGAGGCGTAATTGGTTCCAACAATTCCGTTGCCGCCGGAAGTCCCATGTCGGCCACTTCCAGCAGGACTCGACGGGCGATCCGCAACCCCGTTCCGATGTCGAATGTATCGTTCAGGTGTGGATCGTTAATCAGTCCCTTCCAGCCAACCGTCGTACGTGGCTTTTCGAAATAGACTCGCATCACGATCAGAAGTTGATCTTTGACCTGATCAGCCAGCCCTTTCAGTTTTCGAGCGTAGTCCAGAGCCGCCACCTGATCGTGGATCGAGCAGGGGCCGACAACGACGATGAGTCGTGATTCTTCGCCACTGATGATCCTTTTGATCGATTCGCGGGTATCGATCACGGTTCGGACAGCGGCATCGGTGATATTTTCTTCGAGTTTCAAGTACCGCGGGGAAACCAGAGTTACGGTCTCACGGACATGTACATCTTGCAGCGGTTGCATTGTCGCAGGGGCAGCCATGATCTCTCTCGGCCCAATTCCGGGCAGTTTTCAATACGGGTCACAGAAGTATATTCGGGTCGGGGAAGGCTCGCCATTGGCGCGGCCGAAAAATGGGACCGTTTCCTCTGAATCGTCTACACTTCCATCACACCCCCGGTTTTCCTACACTCAAGTCCGCGCGGTCGGTCCCGTTGGATCGATTTTGACGCCTATTTCGTTTCCCGATCCAAGGAGTTTCTCGTCCATGACCGAGCAGAAGGCCACCAACGTCACCTGGCACGAACATCAAGTGTCGAAAGACGAACGGTTCAAATTGAATGGACACAAGGGGGCCGTGCTCTGGTTCACCGGATTGTCCGCCTGTGGCAAAAGCACCATTGCCAACGCTGTTGATTACAAATTGCACCTCGCCGGAAAGCACAGTTTTGTGCTGGATGGTGACAATATCCGTATGGGTTTGAACAAGAACCTGGGCTTCTCTCCCGAAGACCGAACGGAAAATATCCGCCGGATCGGCGAAGTCGCCAAGTTGTTTGCCTACTCGGGCACATTTGCGCTGACAGCCTTCATTTCTCCCTACAAAGACGATCGCAACAAGGTGCGTGAAGTGCTGGGTGCGGGCGAATTCATCGAAATCTACGTCAACGCCTCGCTGGAAACCTGCGAACAGCGCGATCCTAAGGGCTTGTACAAGAAGGCCCGCGCCGGCAATCTGCCAAACTTCACCGGGATTTCCGCCCCGTACGAAGCCCCAGAAAACGCCGAACTGGTGCTGGATTCGGACAATAAGGGAATCGAAGCCCTGGCCGATGAAGTCATCGCCTACCTGCAAAAGAATGGTTATCTGAGCGCCTGATCTTGCTCGATCCCGTTGCCGGACAACAATTTCGATCGACCGACAAGCCGGATTCCATCCGGCTTGTTCATTTTGACATCCCATCTGACTGCCAATCCGCACTAACGGCCTGCCCGACACAGAATTATCAGATATCAACGATTGGATTTCGCAGGTCACTTGACGTTCGCGACGTGATCGGCGAAACTCCCCCTCCCTTTTCGGGACGCCACCCGCGCCCCGAGAATCGACTTTAAGGCCAGGTAGCTCAGTTGGTAGAGCACAGGACTGAAAATCCTGGTGTCGCCGGTTCGATCCCGGCCCTGGCCATTTTTTCGTTCGCGATGATGGGTGGTATCGCACCTAGGGGACCATAGTCTCCAGATTCTACCGCGCTTTCCCGTCTGTCCGATCTCGCAGTGGGTTCTCAATCGTTGACGATAGAGTCGTTTGACGAAATTCTGGGGCACACACAAAATCGAAGCACTGCCTGAACCGGTGCGACTGGAGTTGAGCACTCCACGGCCCATTCGTCAAAGCTAATGGACATGGACGATTGCTATAATAGAATTATTAGCAGTCAGTTACCAAAAGCCTGAGAGGACAGTCATGTCGTCCAACCCACTTTCCTCCGACGATCAGCGAATTGAACAATTGGAATCGTCGTTCCTCGCCTCGTCTGGAACGGCGTTTTCCAACGCCTACGACCTTGCAATCAAGGCAGGGCTGAGTGTGGTCGTTTCTGACAATGGAGCGATCTTTGAGGTTTTTCCTGACGGTCAACGCAGGCTCATAAAGACCATCACTCCGCCGTCGCCGGACCAGCCGGGTCGAAAGATGAAACTCCTGTGACGTTCGCCACACCACGGCTACGGATGTTTGCGGGGCCAAACGGTTCTGGAAAAAGTACGCTGAAATCAATGTTGCCAGCGGAACTTCTCGGCGTCTATCTCAACCCAGATGAGATAGAAGCCAAGATTCGCCAGCACAAAATTCTGTCGATCGCAGACTTCGGTGTCACTCCCGACACCAAAGTCGCGGCCAGGATTTATGCCTTTTTCAATCAGTCGAAGTTCCTCCATGACGTGGGGCTCTCTGAAGAAGTCGGGAAATTGAGGGCGATTGATGGGCAGATCGATTTTTCTGATGTCGTGGTAAATTCGTATTTTGCGTCCGTCGTTGCAGATTTTCTGCGTCAGGAACTGATGAAACAGAAAGTCTCATTCACGCTCGAGACGGTGATGTCCTCACCAGATAAAGTCGCCTGTTGGAAAGGGCACAGCAACTCGGCTATCGAACGTACCTGTACTTCATCGCGACCGATGATCCTGAAATCAACATTTCTCGCGTGCAGAACCGAGTGAAACAGGGTGGTCATCCGGTTCCTGAGGATAAAATTGTCCAACGCTATCACCGCTCCCTTGAGTTGTTGATTAACGCGATTCGTTACTCAAATCGGACGTATGTTTTCGATAACTCGGGCCACAATCAGAATCGCACATGGCTCGCAGAAATTACGGATGGGGTGACGCTGGAAATCAAGGTCGACCAACTTCCTGCGTGGTTTATCAAATCCGTGTTGGAGAATAGCAAAACCAGATTGCTGGAGCAGTGACGCAAGCCACTGCTGGAGGTCATTGATCACGAAGCCCGCTAAAATGACTTCTGATCATCGTGCCGCCAACTCGATCGCTTCGCGGAAATCAGTCCGAGATTTCAAACATCCGTCGATCGGGAATACAGGAGCCGGTTGGATGTCCGAATTTCATCGTGATCCATTCCGGTGACTCTCCTGAAATGAAGCATTTCGCGAGTCACTTTCGGAAAAGTGATCTTTCCAGGAGTCCCAGTTTTGCCGCAGACTGGTAGAATCCTGTTTGCGGGCTGCGGCCCGAAAATGGCATTTTGTTGGCGGTGGCAGGGAGTCTGCTCCGGTATGAGTGAGACAGTGAGACGAGGTGTGGTTGATGCCGGGAGAGCAGCAAAACGGGGCGGGCGCCGGTGACGCCTCGGGCGAATATGAATTTGATCAGGCGCGCGATCTCGTGAATCAGGTGATTCAGGGAAATCGAGAAGCGATGGCGGAACTGTTTTCGCTTTATCGTCCCCGTCTCTGGCGACTTGTTGCATTCCGACTTCATCCGCAACTTCAAGGACGGATCGACGCCGACGATGTCCTGCAGGATGCTTGGATGCGTGCGATCGATCGGATTGATTCCTTTCTGAAAGATGCCGTCGCATCCCCCTTTCTGTGGTTTCGAACGATCGTCAGTCAGACACTGGTCGATCTGCATCGATTTCATATGGGGGCTCAAAAGCGTTCGGCTGCTCGCGAATTTTCGATTGATCGTGGCTGGAGTAACGAATCGACATCATCGGCGATGTCGTTCCATCTTCAGCATCCCTCGAAATCACCAAGCAGTACGCTTGGTCGTGTCGAGCAGGCACGTCAACTGGAATCGGCACTGCAGGGGATGAGCGAGAATGACCGCGAAGTCCTTGCGCTGCGTCATTTTGAAGAACTCAGCAATACCGAGACGGCACGAGTTCTGAATATGACTGAGCAGGCGGCCAGTGCTCGTTACATTCGAGCTCTGGCACGACTGAAGCAGGTGCTTGAAGTCCTTCCCGGCGGATTTGATGGCGCACTTCAGTTTGGATTGCCCCGGCGTTCCGATCCCCCGGCAAGTTCAGCAGGGCATTCATGAGTCAGTCGAACGGCGATTCAGAACCGATGCTCGAGGGTTTTCCAGTTCCCGTCGATTCGGGACTTCAAGCCCGCGACAATCTGGAAGTCCTGCTGAGTCAGTTTGCTGACGAAGTGCGCGGCGGAGCGATGCCCTCCATCGAAGACTATGCCGTCCGCTACCCTCACCTGGCCAAAGATATTCGTGATCTCTTCCCGCTGGTCTTCAGCCTGGAACGATGGAAGAATGACAAGGAAGTCGAATGCCTGCGACGGAATGTCCCCGAGGAATTCGATGTCAAATCGTTCGGTGATTATCAGGTCACTCGTGAACTGGGCCGCGGTGGCATGGGGGTGGTCTTCCATGCTGTTCACACTCGATCCCGTCGCCCGGTCGCTGTGAAACTGCTCCCCTGGCGGTATGCAGCGGATATGTCTCGCTGGCGTGAACGCTTCCATCGTGAAGCCACCACCATTGCAGCTCTGCGCCATAAAAACATCGTTCAGGTCTTCTCGTTCGGGCAGCACGAGGGATACTACTACTACGTGATGCAGTACGTTGATGGCGTCGGCCTCGATCAGATCATTGATCGTCTGCGAAAGTCGTCAAGGCCCTGCCAGGTCGCGGATCTGATCGCCAGAAATCACCCTGAATCACAGGCGAAACCCGCCAGCAATCTGGTCAGTGACGACTCTTCCCACGGGGAACTCGTGCTAATGCGAGATTCCTGGCGAGGATTTGCCCGGCTGGGAGAGCAGGTCGCTCTGGCGTTGGCTCACGCACATCAAAACGATGTCCTGCATAATGATGTGAAGCCATCGAATTTGCTCGTCAAATTGAATGGGCAAGTCATCGTCACTGACTTCGGAATCGGGAAGATGGACGATGACGAGACCGGGGTTCAGGATGACGCCCAAGTGGGAACACTTCGATATACGGCGCCCGAACGCCTGAGCGGAAAGGTCAACCCGAAGTGCGATGTCTACGCTCTGGGGATCACACTGTACGAGTTGGTAACGCAGGTCACGCCATTTGAAGCAATCAATCGCGCCGATCTGCTGGATCGAATTCAACGGGAAACGTTGCGGCCTCCGATTCAAATCGTCCCCGATATTCCTTATCCGCTGGAGACGATTGTCTTGAAGGCGTGTGCCAAAGATCCACAAGAACGGTACGAATCTGCGATCGACCTCGCTGATGACCTCAGACGATTCATCAATGGCGAACGTATTCATGCGACCCGTCCGACACTGCTGCAACGAGCCTTCAAATGGTACAAATCACGCAGTTCGATTCGGTCACAACGTCCCACTGACAACAGTTGAGGGATTACGAATGCTATGTCACGGTGAAATGCCCATTGATGGACGAGGAAAACCTCGGACTCCGATTTCTTCGTTGATCATGCTTGTCTTCAGTTTTGCCGTGTTGCCATGCCGGGGGGCTGATCCGCAGGCCGGACAGGGAACATTTGATTCGGTTTCCGCCATCCTTGAGCAACGCTGCGTCCGTTGCCATTCCACCGATAAAGCCAAAGGGGGACTTTCACTGGTTTCGCGTAACGCAATGCTTCGCGGGGGTGAATCAGGCGTCGCTATTGTTGCGGGAAAGCCGGAACAAAGCCGGTTGATCGAGATGGTATCCGGGAATAAGCCTCTGATGCCGGCCGAAGGGGTGTCCCTGACGAAAGGCGAAGTCGAACGACTGCGCGCCTGGATCGCAGCAGGTGCCGATTGGCCCCAGAACGTCGTCTTGAAAGAGAGAATTGCAGATGGACGGGACTGGTGGGCTTATCAACCCGTGAGGCGTCCGTCACTTCCCGTCATAGCAATACGTACTGGAATCCGGAATGAGATTGACCAGTTCATTCTGCAGCGACTCGAACAAAGTGGTCTCACTGCGTCGCCGGAAGCGGACCGGCGAACCCTGATTCGTCGATTGTCGTTCGATCTGTTAGGGCTGCCGCCGTCGCCCGACGACATCGAGAAATTCCTGAACGACCCCGATCCGATGGCATACGAACGTCTTGTTGATCGTATGCTGGATTCTCCGCAGTTCGGGGAGCGCTGGGCGCGACACTGGCTGGATATCGCGCACTACGCAGATACTCACGGCTTTGAACGCGATCAGCGGCGTGAC
>CAIWEX010000364.1 GCA_903911795.1 uncultured Schlesneria sp. | reverse complement strand
GTCCGACAGGAAAGAGTTCGTTTCCGGGTTTGATTCCATCAGCGACTCCGCGGCCAGTGAAACTCTCTACGAGTTCATCGATCGACCCCGTTGATCTGGTCGCGATCGGTGTCTCAACCGGTGGCCCGAATGCATTGTTTGACATTTTTGGTGCAATTCCCGGTGACTTCCCCGTCCCGATTCTGATCGTACAGCACATGCCCCCGGTGTTCACGGGACTGCTGGCCGCACGACTCGACTCCATCAGTCGCTTGAAAGTGCGCGAAGCGGTCAATAACGCGGTCATCCAACCTGGTGAAGTCTGGATCGCTCCGGGTGATTTTCATATGCGAGTCAAGCGGCAACGGACCGAACTGGTCTTGGAATTAAATCAGAGCCCCCCCGAAAACTCGTGTCGCCCTGCCGTCGACCCGCTGTTTCGATCTGTCGCCGAAGTCTTTGGAGCCCGCTGCCTGGGTGTGATCCTGACCGGCATGGGACGTGACGGAGAAGAAGGAAGCCGCGCGATCCACAAGGCAGGCGGCCAGATCATTGCACAGGATGAAGCGTCCTGCGTTGTCTGGGGGATGCCGCGAGCGGTCACCCAAGCAGGATTAGTCCACGCCATCGTTCCTCTTTCGCAGATGGCTGCGGAAATCAATGATCGAACTCGGCGTGGCTCAATCCACCGCATGGCAACAATGGCAATGAATCGCTGACTTTTGACGTTATCACGACGAAACAAATCAGGATGAAACAAAACAGGAGGAGGGATCCCCAAAGAAGTATGACAGCGGATCAGTCCGGCCATTTCCGGCCAGAAGTTCGCGAAACGACCTGGACTGAATCGAACTACGAAAGCCCGAATAATGCCACTTGCCGAAGCCGATGTAGGCTACCTGCGAACCTTGGTCGCGCGCCGTTCGGGCAATATTCTTTCAAGTAATCATGGCTACCTGCTGGAAGCTCGCTTGACCCCGGTAGCCGAACGCCTGGGGCTCCCCAATGTCGAAGCCCTGGTTGCAGAATTGAAGCGATCGCCGATCAAGTACGAAGATACTGTCGCCGAAGCGATGACGATCAATGAAACGAGCTTCTTCCGCGATATCCAGCCGTTTGAAACGTTACGCAAGGACCTCATTCCCAAGCTGTTGACCGCGCGTGCGGGGACACGACAACTGCATATCTGGTGTGCAGCCACATCAAGCGGACAGGAACCCTACACGATCGCGATGACCTTGCGCGAAAACTTTCCTCAACTGGTCAACTGGAGTGTCCGAATTGTCGCAACGGACCTGAGCGATGAGATGTTGCACCGGACAAGGGAAGGTGTGTATTCCCAATTCGAAGTCAATCGTGGATTGCCCGCAAAGCTCCTCGTCAAGTACTTCCAACGGGAAGGAACAAGCTGGCGAGTTCATCCGGAACTGCGGAACTGGATCGAATGTCGCAAGTTGAATCTGGTCTCTGCCTGGCCTTCGATGCCTCGGTTCGACATTGTTTTCATACGAAATGTGTTGATCTATTTTGATCAGGCAACAAAAGAATCGGTCCTGCAAAGGGCTGCTCGAATCATGGCCCCCGATGGCAATCTGTTCCTGGGTGGTGGCGAATCACTCGTTGGCCTGAATGCACCGTTCACCCGTGAAACGTATGAAAAGACCGTCTGTTATCGTCCGGCGCTTGGCACACCAGCCCCAGTCCCTGCCCCTGTTCGTCCCGTCTCCTTCAACTGAATCACGCTCAGAAAGTTTTCATCATGCAATTCGACGAACCGACACTGGCCCAGGTCGTCTCAGATGTCTGCTCAACCATGCTGGAATTGCCGATCACAACCGGCGGTCAAAATCTCGTCCTGGAAGACCCACTCGTCGCGACGGTAAAAATCACAGGTGAATGGCAGGCCGCAGTCGAAGTCGCCACCACGCGTACTGTCGTTCGAATCATTGCGGCTCAGATGTTCGCACTCCCGCCCGAATCATTGCAGACGGCTGATCTGTACGACGCATTGGGTGAAGTCGCCAACATGGTCGGCGGCAATCTGAAAGGGATCGCGAATAGCGAGCTGGACCTGTCACTCCCATCCGTCGTTGAACACGAAGTCATCGCTGATTCCGCAGCACACATCATTGCAGTCAACATGAAGTGTGCAGGCCACCCGTTTCGTATCCGCCTGATCGAAATGAATCAGGTCGCGATTGCCTGATGTTTCATGTGAAAGTCTCTACCGTTTTACCAGCGTTCCACCGGCCCGTTGGGGACTCTGACCAGAGCGGTTGCAATTGGTGTACGGCGTTCGCCGTGGCGGTTACGGATTTCGTGGATGATGCTGTCGAATTCAGTTCGGCTTTCGAATTGTCTTAACCGGTGCTCGAGGTCTTCGGGGACTCCCAGTCGTGCTCCATACCAGGCGGCGAATTTACGGAACAGGATACAACTTCGTTCGCCGTGCTGTTCGCTCATCAATGTGAAATGACGTACGAGAAATTCGACCTGTTCATCAGCGGAAGGTTCTCGCGGGGCGATTCCAGCGGCGACATCGGCAAGTTTACGGAACAGCCATGGATCGAGCATCGCTCCGCGCCCGATAGCGATCGCTGAACAGCCTGTGACTTGTCGCATTCGCTCGGCGTCTTCAATCGTGCGAACATCACCGTTTCCGATCACGGGGATCTTTTCGACTGCTTCGACGGTCGCGCGAATCCCCTCCAGATCGACCCCTCCCTGAAACCCCTGCTGGCGCGTCCGTCCATGGATCGTGATGGCAGCCACTCCTGCGGCTTCAAATCGTCGGGCGAGCATTGGTGACGCGAGTGATTCACGGTCCCAGCCGAGTCGCATTTTTACGGTGACAGGGATGCGAACTGCTGAAACGATCTTTTCGACCAGCCTGCTGGCATTGTCGGCATCGCAGAGAAGTCTGGCACCGCCACCCTGGCCATTCACTTTGGCCATCGGGCAACCCATATTGATATCGACCCCTTGGTAGTCATGAGCTTCGAGCCAGCGGGCGGCTTCGACGAGGTGGTCATCGCGACCGCTGAAGATCTGAATCGAGAGTGGCCGATCTTCGGGGTGGGTTTCAATCAACTCCAGTGAATGACGATGACCGCAGACCAATTGAGTTGCATGGACCAGGTCTGTCGTTGCCAAGCCGAGGCCCCCCAGTTCACGGAGAGCGCGTCGAAACGCCAGGTGGGTATAGCCTGCTAACGGTGCCAGCGAATACCGTGACGGCAGCACGCGGTCGCCGATAATGAATGATGCTTCGACACTCATTTGCGGATCAGGAGGAGAAAAGTTACTTGGCAGGGGTGACATTACTGCAACAACCCTGATTCCGGTCATAAATTCTGGGTCTGGGATGGTGAAATTGACGCCACGCTCCGGGTGAGCGGCAGTTTCACAATAAACGACGTCCCTTCACCCAACTTACTTTCGACAGTAATCGTACCGCTGTGAGCCAGAACTATGGCCTGGCAGATGCTGAGTCCCAATCCATTTCCGCGAGTTTCCAATCCACGCTGCCGCGATTTGTCGACTTGGTAAAAGCGATCAAAAACTCGACTGATCGCGTCGGTGGGAATGCCAATTCCGGTATCTCGAACGACCAATCGTACCTGCTGATTGTTGTCTCTCGCCAGGCTGACATCAACGTTTCCACCCGGTGGGGTGAACTTGATCGCGTTGTCGATCAAGTTCGTCAACAATTGACGCAATTCCCGAGGGTTCCCCGTGACGTAAAGCTCTGCCAGCGAGGAACTGAGGCTCACCTGACGTTCCTCAGCGACAGGCTCGAACATTTCCAGGGCGCGAGTAACCAGTTCGTCCATCTGGATTCGCTCTTGTCGCGTGTCGGCTGCATTCGCTTCACTCTGCGTCAGTTGCAACAATTGATTGACAACCTGGGCGAGATGACGGCATTCGTCATTGATCTGAAACAGCAGTTCTTCGTATTCTGCCGGGGTGCGATGTTTATCGAGTGTGACTTCGACCAGGCTTTGGATTGCAGTCAACGGGGACCGTAATTCGTGGGCAGCGTTGGCCACAAAATCACGATTCTTCTGCAGATGTAGCGCGATCACGTCCAGAAAAGTATTGATCTTGGTTGCGAGTTGATCCAGTTCATCCCCAACTCCCCGAACATGCAGACGCTCATCCAAATGACTCGGGCGAAGTCGCTCGGTCGTATAAATGATCTGCTGCAACGGTTCGATGGCACGTTCCGCCAGCAGCAGTCCTCCCAGAGGGGCCAGGATAAAAATGGCGAGTCCAATCGGAGCGAGAATGCGAGTCAGGCGATTGACGTCTTCCTCTACGAACAGAATGGGTGTCCCCACGCGAACGTATTGGCGCGGCAGCCCCGGCTTATTCAACTCGACTTCAACCGAACGGTGAGTCTTCGAACCCCAGACGTCGTGTCCGCCGATTGTTGCCTGCAGTCGAGTATGCGAATCCGTCGGTACGTTATCGCTTTTCCACAAGTCAGTTCGGTCTGAATCCAGCCAGCGGATGAACCAGTCACTCTTCTCGTGCGCTTCCGCCTTACGCATCATTTCCGCAATCACCTGCGGCCGGTCATTGTGGTACGCGTCGACTGCCAGTAGTAGCTCTTTGGCTTCGGCGTCCAGGATCTCGTCGGTTTCCCGCAGCAGATAGAATCGTAATCCTTCCCGCACGGCAAACAGCGCGATCAGAACGGTCAGCAAGACGACCGCAGTGTTCCACATCGTCAGCCTGACACGCAGTGTACTCAGGCGACGAGCGATCTGTATCACAGCGGGAAAGGGCATTGCATGTACTTACGATCAGACGTACTTACGACCACCAGACACGGAAGACGGGCTAATCTCCCGTCTCGGTCTGGAATCATACGACAGTCGGTTTGAAACCCAAAGTCTATTGGGCGGGATCTATCAGATCCTCACCTGCAATGGCGTAACCGCGACCACGAACTGTCTTGATGATTGATTCGGTTCGACCCTTGTCGAGTTTGCCTCGCAGTCGGTTCACGTGAACTTCAATGACGTTCGTCGTCCCGTCCCAATTGAATCCCCAGACATGCTCGCACAACATTTTTCGAGTGACAACCTGACCTGCGTACCGCATCAGCAGTTCCAGCATGCTGAATTCGATGGGGGTCAAATCCACATCTCGGCCTGCACGAGAAACTCGACGTGTTGTCAGATCCAGCGACAAATCACCGACTGATAGCACCAGGCTTGGCCGCACGCTGGTCCGACGAACGACCGCGTTCACGCGAGCCAGCAGTTCCGCAAATTCAAAGGGCTTGCAAACATAGTCGTCGGCTCCTGCATTGAGGGCCATGACACGTTCGTCCACCGAACTGACCGCGGTAAGCAGGATGACAGGACAAAGGACCCCTTGGCTGCGAAGATCTCGCAACACTTCTTGACCGCTTCGCTTGGGAAGCATCAGGTCCAGCACGATCGCATCGAATTGCTGCGACTTCGCCGCGTCGGTTCCAGCGGAACCATCCTGGACCCACTCACACGTGTGTCCCGATTCGGTGAATCCCTGCAGCAACGCTCGGCCGATTGCAGGATCGTCTTCCACTACGAGGATTCGCATCTGCACTACACCTTGGCTAAACCGGCATCCGTATGCCCTGATCGTCGACGGAGAATCGTTCCCGACACGATGATTTCGCTTCACAGTACCAAACATTACGAATCATATCCCGATTCGGAAGTCTGGTAAGTGCAGGCTAACGGAGATGTAATGCGGAAGGCGAAACTTTACCGCTGGTAGATCGGCAGGAAGCCGTTGTCGATCTGCAGGATCGTACAATTGATGGCGGTGGTGTAGACCGGCCCGACATGGCCTTCTTTCCAAGTGCCA
The DNA here is from genome assembly GCA_903911795.1 of uncultured Schlesneria sp. Classification (GTDB taxonomy): domain Bacteria; phylum Planctomycetota; class Planctomycetia; order Planctomycetales; family Planctomycetaceae; genus Schlesneria. The sequence goes on along the minus strand of CAIWEX010000364.1, from coordinate 9,172 downwards.
TTGGCAGACTGCTTCGACAGGATTTCTTTGGCAATCGGTTGGAAATACTTTTCCCACTTTTCGTCACCCAGCCGATACTGTACCTGCGCATAGTAATAGTGAGCGTAGTGCCAGTGGCCAAACATCTGGTTCACCCCGCCGGCGGCTGACATGCTCTTTTCGCAGTACTTCATCAGCTTCTGAGCGGTCTCATTTTCATATTCACCCGAATTGAACAAACAGGCGATCGCTGCTGCACTGATCGGTGGACGTGAACCGCCGCCTCGAATGCTGTATTGAACTCCGCCGTCCGCAGCCATACATTTGCGGATGTACTCAACGGCGCGATCGACGACTTCCTTCGGAACCGGGATACCGGCGTTGCGACAGGCTCTGAGCCCTTGGACTTGCGTCACACAGGTGGAGCCTTCATCGAAGTTGTTTCCATCCTTTGCTGAGACATATCCCCAACCCCCGTCGGGTGTCTGAGCTTCACCGCAGAACTGGACGGCCTTGGTCAGGACTTCTTTCAGACGTTCGCGACGCTGGGCGTTTTCTTCTTCTCCAAACACCTGCGACAGGAACAACATCGAGAACCCGTGTCCGTACGTATAGTGGTAATCGTGTTTGTAGCCGATCAGGCCATTGGACTGTGACGTGTCGACCAGGTAATCGACGGCGGCCGAGATGTTCTTGGCGTACTTGCCTCGTGTGGTTGTTGACCCCTCACACAACATCGCGTTTCCGGCCAGTGCGGTCATGGCAACACGATATTGCCCTTGGTTCGCTTCCCAGTACCCCTGGCGATGCTGTTCGCCGGCAAGCCAATCGAGTCCCTTCTGAGCCGACAGCTTGATCTTGGGGTCTCTACGTTGTGCCTGAGCTTCAGTGGTCCACGCAATCGTTGCGACGATCAGCACGAGGGGGAGCAAACGCGGCATGTTGAAACGACCTTTCTCACAAGTGTCGAACACCAACGGTCGTCGAGCAATCTACGCAACCTGCGTTCAAAAGGAAAGACGAACCATCCTCGGCGCATGGTGCCGGCTTGGCATCCAAGCACGGCCTTGTCGAAGACTACACATCTCAGAATTGTCCGGGAGGTGTAGATACCGATGCTACAAGACCTGGGCACCCCGTTTTGAAATAAGCGTGTCCTTGACGTCAGTTCTGCTCGGGAGGCCGTCCTGCCAGGCGTTGGCGGATGTAGGACGCCCGTGCGACGTTTCGTTCGGCGGACTCGAGTTTTTCATGCCGGATCTTCTGCAGATGAGCCGGTTGTGTGTGAATGAACAACTCGTTGACGGTCGGAATTTCGAGATCGTCGATCAGCCCGAGGTTGATTCCCATGCGGACGCTCGAAAGCAGATGCATCGTCTCTTCGGAACTGATTGTCTGAGCGTTCCTGAGAATGCCATAGGCTCTGGAGACCTGATCGTGCAGACCGCGACGGTTCTCTTTCACCAGAGCATTACGCACTCGCCGCTCGTACGAAAGAATATTCGGAACAACGTCCTGAATCGTCTTGATCAATTGCACTTCACTCTTTCCGAGCGTCACCTGATTCGAGATCTGGTAGAAGTCCCCCATGGCCTGGCTGCCTTCACCGTAAAGTCCACGGACAGCCAGTCCAATTTTCTGCAGGGCCTGGAAGACCTTTTGAATTTCTTTGGTGATGACCAGTGCTGGCAAATGCAGTAACACGCTGACGCGGATTCCTGTTCCGCAATTCGTCGGGCAGGCTGTGAGATACCCCAAGCGCTCGCTGAACGCATAGGTGACTTCAGCTTCGATCGCGTCGTCGATCCGGTCAATCTCAGCCCAGCATTCATCGAGTGCGAAGCCGCTGTGCAAGACCTGCATCCGCAAATGGTCTTCTTCGTTGACCATCAGGCTGACGTTTTCTTCTTCACTGATACCGACACCGCGACGGCCCCGGTTTTCGGAATGTTCACGGCTGATCAATTGCCGTTCCACCAGTAACTGGCGATCGATCGGTTCCAGCGTGCTGATCGGGATGTAACTGAGTCGCCGTCCGGTCGCCAGGCGATTGATTTGATTGTGCAGGATCTCTTCAATCTCGGACCGAGCTGTATCGTCAGCGCGGTTAGGGAAAGGAAACTGGGCGAGATTGCGTGCCAGCCGGATCCGACTGGACATCACAATGTCTGATTCCGGACCTGTCGCCCGCAACCATTCTCCGCTGGTATGTGTCAGGGACTCGATGTCCACGCCGCTGTTCCTGTTCTTGATTCAACTTCCAAATTTTGTGTCGCGTCCAATGTCATTGTTATGACTCGGCCGGCGGTGGTTCCTCGTCAGCGGGTTTGGGTTCAACATGGCGAATCTCATCGCGAAGCCTGGCAGCGTCCTCGTACCGTTCTTCCTCGACAGCCGTCCGCAACTCGCTACGGAGTTTGATCAGGCGGAACTGCTGCTGACTGGAATCAGGGGCACGCTTGGGGATTTTGCCGCAGTGTTCGGTCTCGCCGTGGATATTTTCCAGAAGCGGCAATAATTCGTCCTCGAATGCGATGTAATCGTGAGGACACCCGAGTCGCCCCTGAGCCCGAAATTCCTTGAACGTGATCCCGCAACTGGGGCAGGCGCGTTGATCCAGTTCGTCCAGATCATCGCCAGCTTCGCTTTCAGCACCGGGCGGCATCTCTTCGATCGCTTCCGTTGGGGCCTGGCTGAGATACTGCTTTGCACAGGATTCGCACAGATGCAATGCCTGAACTTCGCCGTGGCGAAGTTCGGTGATGTGCAAGACGGCGGGTTTGGAACAGCGACCGCACTTTTTCATGACGACTATGCCATCCGGTTCAGCGAGGCCGGCTCAATTTCGGGGAAGAGACCCAAACCGTTCTGTCGCTGGAAGTATTTGCGGCATCTAGGTCTCAGCTAACTCATCGGCCGAATTCTAGCCCGCCATAGGGGGGTGTCAAGACTGTGCAGGGATTCGTTGTGATCCTCGTCGTTCGCGTCTTCAATTTCCAACTCTCGAATCATCCATTTCCCACAGCCTTCGGACTCGTCCGAATTTCGAAGAATCTCTTTACCAGTTCTGGTGATGGCGGGCGGGACAGTAGACTCACTCCCACCCCACCGACGACGGATGCGAGTAATCCCCAGATGATCGGATCAACTCCCAGGATGTAATACGGGCGAAACAGTCCCGACGCACCAATCTTGGGGTCAGGGCCCAGGATCGCCAGGATTTGTTTTGCCAGGTCCAGGCCAGAATTGGCTGTGGCCCAGTTCTGAGCCCAACCGCACGAATAGATTCCGAAGTAGACCATGAATCCTCCCAGCATCCCCGCCAGCGCCCCCGTTGCTGTGGCGCGTCTCCAGTAGCAGGCCATCATTACCGGTGCAATAAATGTTGCGGCCCCCGCCGAACCACTCAGCACGACCAATGCCTGCAGATATTCGGGAGGATTCAGGTTAGCAAGAACACCGATGACTCCGACGGCGACCATCGAAATCGTTGTGGCTCGACGCAGTTGAGCTTCGGTCGCGTTCCTGTTGATAAATTTCGCATAAATGTCTTCCACCAGTCCCGATGCAATCACCAGGACGAAGCAACTGACAGACGCCATGATCGCACCAAACGGAGCAGCCATGATCAAGCCGCTGACGAACGGTCCCGTCTGCATCGGGAAGTCTTTCGTGACCAGCAGTGCCATTCGAGGAATGACTTCGTCGGATTGCTTGCCTAGGGGTTCCAGCAGTGAACGAGCCGCAATACAGGTCATGATCAACGGAATATAAATCAGGCAGTTATAGCAACTGAGCAGCACGATCGATTTTCGCATCACTTCGGTGTTCTGTGCTGCCATCACGCGGACCATGCTTGCGGGTGAGGCGAAACCGGCGAAGACCCAGACGAAGAACATTGAAAGAGCCAGTCCCGGTGTCAGAAATTCACGACCGGCGGTGCTGTATCCGGGTCCGAATGCGATGTCGGTCGACGTTGCGGTGATCGCCGCTTTGGAAGCCTGTTCCATCCCACCGGCCATCGGCACTGCCAGGCAAACGAGCAACATCACACCAATGACCATCATCACGCTCTGGAACAGGTCGGTCCAGACAGATGCCATGAAGCCACCGATCAAGGTGTATCCGACGACAGTGATCGAGAAGATCGCCAGGCCCATGTAATACTTCGGATCGAGCGGGAACCATGTCTTCAGAAACGACTTCGTGGCAGTTCCATCGACCTTCGACGCCCCGTCTTTGGCAGGTGCCGCATCGTAATCTTCGGAAAGGGCCATGATGCCGCTGCCCGGCCAGGCATGCTTCATGATCGTTGCCCCTGCCTTGAACTGGGCGAACATGGTGAACGACAGGAAAAACATGATCATCAGCGACGCCAGCAGGCCGACGCGAGAATCACCAAATCGTTCGCGTAGCAGGTCGGGCACTGTGACTGCATTTGTCTGGCGGCTGAGTTGTGCCAGACGTTTTCCGACGATGGCGAATCCCGTTAAGGGAACGACCATATAGCTACCAATCCAGACGGCGACAATCCATCCAAAGCTGTAAACCAACGAGGGGAAGCCCATGAACGTCCCACCACTCTGAACCGTCGCTGTCAGAGCCAGAGTCCATGCTCCCAATCCACGATTCCCGAGGAAGAAGCCCTGCATGAAGTCCTGTTTCTCCATCGCCTTCTGGGCCATGGCACCCAGCCAGACCGAGGCGGCGATAAAGATCAGCAGGGCCGCCAGAACGCTGTAACCCGGTGATGGAATTTCTGCCACGGCAATTAGCATGAAGAAACCTCGAACGAATTCAGGGCCTTGTCCAAGAAACACTTCACATTTCAGCACGACAGCGCCGCCGCAACTCGGCAGATGGGTCAACTGTCCAGATCTTCGTCCTTCATGAAGCAGAAGGCGAAGACGGCAGAGATCACCGTTGATGCCCCCCAGGGGACGACGATCCCCCAGAAGATCCAGTCGGGGAATCCCAGGATAAATGTCAACGTCTGCGGATCACGGTTGTAACCGTATGCGCAGCAGTAACTGACGGAATAGGTCGTGACAAGCAGCCAGATCAACAATGCGCCGACAGCTTCGCGCCGTGCCGACTTCAGCAGCGGAAGTTCGTTGGAATCGGACATGACGTACCTCACTGGGAAGGAGCGGAGGCGGGCGGGAACGTGGTGTAGCAGCGGGTTTGCAGGTAATACTCTTGCGGGGCAATTGCTTGCCAGAACATTTGATGGCAGGAGTTGTTCAGTCACGGTGAGAGTGTTCACAGCACGGTAGTCTCGCCCACTGTGGTCTCACCCGCTGTGACGCAACTCAGTCATCAGACTCCAGACTTTTTGAGGACATCAGTTTCCAGAAACAGTAAATCGTGCAACCAATGATCAGGGTCCAGACACTGAGCATGAAGACCCAGGCGAGTGATGTCATGGTGTGATATTCCTTCCTTCAGCTTCGCGTTTACGCCAGGCAATTGAAACGAGTATTGCAAATCCAGCAAACGCCGCCAGCATGGCTCCGCGATCGACCGTCCGCACCAGCTTCAAATTGTGATTGAAGGCGATTTCTTTGGGGGTTGCCCCTTCCTTCAGCGGCAGGTCTTTGTGCAGCAGTTTGCCGATCATCCCGTCGTCTGCCCACTCCCATTTCGGGGCAGCTGCCCCCGAAGTGACTGAAGCAACATACTTTTCCCAGCCCGCCTGCGGTTTGAAAATTGATGTGACCAGGATCACGATCAGGAAGGTCGGAGTTACATACTTCATAATCCAGTAGAAGATTCTCGGAACCTTTAAGTCGGCACCTCGCATCATTTCATTCCATCCGCGATCAACCCCATAGATCCAGGCGAACAAAACGGCTTCACCGACAGCCATCACAACCAGCGAAAATGTCCCTGCCCAATAATCAAATTCGTCGAAGAAGCTTTGCGAATGAAGCATTGCGACGGGCAACGCCAGCGGTAGTAACATGGCTCCGAACGCCAAAGCGCTTTTCTCGCGACTGAACTTAAACTCATCCTGCAAGAACGCCATGATTGGCTGGCCCATCGCCAGCGAACTTGTAATGGCGGCGAAGAAGAGCAGACCGAACCATAAGAAACCGGCCACTGGAGCAAAGCTTCCCCAGTAATTGAACAGCTTGGGAAAGACCATGAAACCCAGTCCAAATCCCGAGCCACCAGCGACCATTTCCTGAACCGCGACCAAGCCGAGATACGCCACCGCGATCGGCAACAGAATCGTTCCTCCCAAGACGACTTCACAAAGCTCATTCGTCCAGGCGCCGGACGCTCCGTTCAATGTGACATCGTCATCTTTACGAAGGTAAGAGGAATAGCAATGCATCGATCCCATACCGATCGAAAGCGTAAAGAAGATTTGCCCCGCTGCTGCCAGCCAGACGGCAGGATTTGTCAGCGAATCAAACTTCGGTTCCCACACGAAATTGAGCCCAACCATTGGGCTTTCAACGGCGTGCGAATCTGTCGCGGGAGAAATCATCAGTCCGCGGATTGCCAGGATGGCGGCGAACACAATCAGCAGTGGCATGCCGATCTTGGAAACGATTTCGATTCCCTTCGCTAATCCGCGTGAAAGGATCCCGACATTGATCGCGATACAGACTGCGAAAATAGCCATACCCCAGGAACTGATTGCCCAGATTTCGTTGGGAGTGTCCCCGGTCAGCTTCGCAAAGAATTCTTTGGGCGCAGTTTCTGCAAAACCATTTATCAGTGAAAAGCCCGCGTAGGCCATGCACCAGGATTCAATATATAGGTAGTAGGCGGCAATGATCAGGTTTGCCCAAAGCCCAAAAACTCCGAAATACTTCCAGAACTTGCGACGTCCCATCGAGTCGAAGATGCCGGGGGTCGAGTGATGGCCGTACTGTCCACCAAACCGACCCATGGTCCATTCGATCCACATCAATGGTAGACCGAGGACAATGAACGCGACAATATAGGGAATCAGAAAGGCGCCGCCGCCATTCTTGGCCGCCTGAGCTGGAAACCGCAGGAAATTTCCCAGACCGACTGCATTTCCGGCCATCGCCAGGACCAGGCCGATCCGCGAAGCCCATTGTTCACGCTTGGGAGACTCGCTCATGCACATCCTCGCTCGAACTGGGGACCACGTGGCCCGTTTCCTGGTGACAACCTGATACCGGGACGACCTGACACCGGGTCAGTCCTTGCTCTTGGGGTTCGACCAATCAGCCGGAACGCGCTTGCGTCCGGTTTTAACCTGATGGACCTAACCCAAAATCTTAGCCGGATACAGCACTAGACTTCTGCTTCTTCAAAATTCGCCTCGAAGTATTCCTTGGCGACCAGCCATTGATCATCGTGATTTGCCGGGTTCCGTGCGATCATGTCTCCCTCTTTCGGAGATCCATTGTCACGATCAGCTTTGGAAATCGACACGCGTGCGTCAAGGATCTCGCCGGGTACAAAATGACGTAATTCGGCAATCTGCTTACGGCGATACTTTTTGAATTCGGACATCCACAATCCTCCTGCATCAAACGTCGAGATCCTTCACATCGAGCGCATGCTTCTCGATGAATTCTCGTCGCGGTTCCACCGCATCACCCATCAACACGCGGAACATTTCGTCGGCCGCCACAGAATCCTCCATCGTTACCTTGAGCAACGTCCGTTCGGCAGGATTCATCGTGGTGTCCCACAATCCTTCGGCGTCCATTTCACCCAGTCCCTTAAAGCGGGTGACCTTCATCCCTCGTTCGCCCAGATCACGTAACTGCGGCAGCAATTCCCGCAGGCAGGTCATCTTGACGGTGTGATCTTCCTGGACGATCTTAAACGGATAGAACGTCTCACCATCCTTTGCTCCGGGTGGATAAAGGTCTGGCAGCAGGATTCCATAACCCTTCAATTCTACGAGAGCCGCGTTGATCGTCCTGATTTCGTGCAAGTCGATAATCTGCAGCAATTCCTCACGAACCGCCGGAGCTGTTCCGGCGGCGACTGGTTCCGGCGCGACTTGCGGGGTCGGGATCGATCCCGCCATGGTCAATTCACGCCCCAGTCGCTGCTCTTCCTGCTGGACGAATTCTCGCACCTGTTCCTTGTCAAAGAACCAGTGTTCGGCTTTGCCAAGGAATACGCGGTATTCAGGCAGACGGTCTGCTGCTCCCGCTTTGGAGTGCAGGAATTTCAAAGTCACCCCGCGACGTTCCAGCAGTTCGAACGGTTCGTCCAACCGTTGCATCTGCTTGACGATCTTTTCAAGGTGCTCGCCCTCGAGTGCATCGCCGTTTGGGAAGATCACCCGGCTACCGTTCAGCCCGAGTGTGATCAACTCGGTCACCATCCGCTCATGCGTTTGAACGTATCGCGTCTTGCTCCGCTGCGTCACTTTGTAAAGTGGCGGTTGAGCGATATAGACACAGCCATGCTCGATCAACGGGCGCATGTGACGGAAGATAAACGTCAGCAGCAGGGTGCGGATGTGGCTGCCGTCGATGTCAGCATCCGTCATCAGGATGATTTTTCCGTAACGGCGTTTCGTCACATCTTCGAACTCGGCCATCGGTGGGATTCCGACCGCCTTGAACAGGTTGGCGATTTCCGCGTTATCCAGGATCTTGACGAGTTGTGCCTTTTCGACGTTCAGGATCTTTCCGCGCAGCGGGAGGATCGCCTGCAGGTTCGAATCACGGCCGGTATCGGCCGAACCACCGGCCGAGTCCCCTTCCACGAGGTACAGTTCGGTGGCGTCGAGTTCGCGGCTGCGGCAGTCTCGCAGCTTTTCGGGCAGGCCACCCGATGTCAGTGCCCCCTTGCGTCGCACCATTTCCCGCTGCTTGCGGGCAGCTTCACGAGCCTCAGCCGCCAACGATGCTTTCTGACAGATCCGCTTCGCATTCGCAGGATGCTCTTCCAGATACTTGGTCAGCACATCGTACGTAATACTGGAGACCGCACCTTCGACTTCCACGTTCAACAGCTTAGTCTTGTTTTGCGACTGGAACTGAGGATCCGGGATATTGACGTTGATAACCGCCGTCAGACCTTCGCGGAAGTCGTCGCCTGTTGGCTCGACATCCTTAAACAGGTTTTCCTTTTTGCCGTAATTGTTCAGTGCGCGCGTCATGGCGCTACGGAAGCCCGACAGATGCGTGCCGCCGTCAGGGTTCGGGATGTTGTTGTTGGTGTAACAACGGACGTTTTCGTT
>CAIWEX010000363.1 GCA_903911795.1 uncultured Schlesneria sp. | reverse complement strand
TTTCGGTTTCCGCCGGTCGCTCGTGGTCTGTGCTTCTTGTTCGGCGCGAATCTCCCGTCCGCTGAAATGACCGAAGAGCTCCCTTTCGATTTCATGAAAATCAGACATTGGCAGAACGATGTGAGGCAGAACGATGAAAAGCCATGGTTCCGATTTCTGCGATCATCCTGCCCTTCATCGCTGTGCCCCAGTCCTTTACGTTTATAGAGTTGGTTTTGAAACGCAGAGATCGCAGAGGGCGCTGAGGAAAATGCCAGACGTAATCATCTTCTCCGTCTTTCTCAGCGGTCTCCGCGCCCTCTGCGTTTCAAAGATTTCCTGGTCGCGCGTTGAGTGAGCATCAGCAATAAGAAGGTAACGCAGAGACGCAAGGGCGCAGGGACGCAAAGGAATGCAACTTTTGATGTTTTCCCCTGCGCCTTTGCGCCTCTGCGTTTCAGGTCTTCCGGATTTCGGTTTCCGCCGGTCGCTCGTGGTCTGTGCTTCTTGTTCGGCGCGAATCTCCCGTCCGCTGAAATGACCGAAGAGCTCCCTTTCGATTTCATGAAAGCCAGACTTTGGCAGGACGATGGGGGGCAGAACGATGAAGAATTATGATTCAGATATCTTCCATCGTCCTGACCTCCAATCGGATGAACCATTTCAACCATTTCAACCATTGCGACGGAAGCAGACCTCGGCATTATGGTGTGATGGTGTACCACCGACGACGCGCGGCGATGTCGGAATATCGCGATCAATGGCGCTGTCGACGGGAGTTGTAGTTCCGAATCTCCAGAATCCAGATTCTCCTGCTTTCAGAAAACGCCTCCAGCCTAAACTCAATCGCCCCATCGTCCAACGGGCGTTGATATCCTGGAGCGGGCGAATCCGAGTGACACCTTCGCGGTCGCGGTATTGCATCGCGTCAATTCCCATCGGCCCGAAATAACCAAGCTGCTGGGCTCGGCTGGCGGCTTGCAATGCGATCGTAACCGCTGCGCCCCACGTCGCCGAGATCGCCGCAGTCTCTTTTGGCGCGAACTCGCTCCCGCTATATTGGCCTCGTTCGTCGGACAGCAGTGGGACGACCCCACGCGGAACCGGCTGACCTGACTGAGGAATGTCGATCTGAATCCCCACCTCGGCGATCCGGTCGACCCAGGGTTCAAAAAAAAGAATCGCTTCGCCATCCAGGCGTTTCTGAATCCAGCGAGACTGCGAGTCGTTCGGAATACCCGAACCTAGAATGCGTTCGCGGCCAGACATCCCAAACTCAGCCTTGATGACCCAGCGTGGTGTCGGACCTAATTGATCAATTCGTTGTTGAATATTGTCGAGTGATCCAACAGGCCCCGCCCCCGCCAATCCGACTTGCCACTCGTGTTCCAGCTGACAGGAAAATCGCCGTGAATTTGTTGCTTGCACAGCAGTCTGTGGGGGATCGTTCCGAAGCCAGCCACGTACATCACAGAGACGACGAATCTCATCGGTCCAGCCCCACGGCACACATTCAACTGCGGTTGGGACACTTTCGAGCGATGTCACCGGAATGACTGTGGGAAGTCCGTCGTGCTTCAGCCTGTCGAAAAAAGCCGGTTCGATCTTTTGGGGAGTCCAGATCAGATCACCAGCATCAGCGATCGCCAGCCACGACATCGCCAGCTCGGCATTGATCCGCTCCAGATTCCTGGAAATCTGCCGTGAGGGATCAGCCAGCCGGTGTTCGAATTCAAAATTCCCCAGAAACAGGCGGGGCATGATTTCAGTCCGCGTGACGGGTCTCAGCCTTCTCTGCAGGCCAGACCAGCATGAGTGCCGCGAAGGCCACCAGCGGCATCAGACTCGCCAGAAACATCCCGACATCGTACGACTTATGCACATCAACCCAGCGACCGAATTCCTTGTGCCAGAGCGAGGGAAAGATCCAGGCAATCGTTCCCAGTGTTCCTGTCACTTTTCCCTGATGAGACACCGACAATTCTTGTGTGAACGCGTAATAACACGGGAACAAACCCAAGGCTCCCAGGCCGACGGTCAAGATCACGGCAATCAGCATCGGCCCCTTGTCCAGCCAGGGGATCAATCCTCCAGATGCCACCAACAGAGCACAGCCTCCAAACACCCAGCATCGAGCTCGATGGGCGGTCGCACCATATCTCGAAAGCATGGCGGTGATCACTCCGGCGGAAATGCACCCGACATCCGTCATCAGGTTGAATAGAAAGTTGATGTCCAGGCACTGTGTCTCGTCATATCCGCGACTCGTCAGAAAGAGCTGCATCCAGACTCGGAATTGATGCCAGCAAAGATTGATCGCGATGACCACGATGATGAGCGTGAAATACTTGAGAGAACAAATAACACTCAGAAAGGACGGGGCTAAATCAGAACTCCCGCCTCCATTCGTCTTAGGCGAATCCGCGACTTCCGAATCCAGTTTCCGCCCATTAGCACCGGACATTGTCATCAGCCACATTGCCGCCCAGACGACTCCAATCGCACCAACGATCTGAAATGGCAACCGCCAGCTTCCCGCCTTTTCCGTCAGCATCGCCCGAATGATCAGAGGAGTCACCATGGCCCCGATCGCCGTACCACTCTGCAAGACGCTATTTCCCAGCGTTCGCCTGTCAGCGGGGAGCAGTCGCTGAGTCGTCTTCAGGGCGCAGGGCCAGTGTCCCGCTTCAAAAAAACCCAGCAGCAGCCGGCAGGCTAGCAGGTCCCTGTAGGTCCCCACAAACCCCGTCTGAAAACCCATCGCGGACCAAAGCAGCAGGACCGCCGGGTACAACCACCGAACGCTGGTCTTGTCGGCAATAAAACCAAAAACGCTGGCTCCGACGGCGAACGCGAGACCAAATGCCGTTTCCAATGAACCGTACTGTTCATTGTTCAGGTTCATTTCCGACTTGATCCGGACGGCCGTGTTTGACAGCGTCTGCCGATCCATGTAGTTGATCGTGCTCGCCAGCAACAGCAATCCACATACCCACCAGATCCAGAGCTGTGAGCGTTCAGGTTCCTCAGTCATCAGGTCCCCATTTCCCACGAGTGGCCGTCCCAGGCGATGACTTGTTCAAGCAGCTTGACCACGCCGGTGGAAAAGGTCTGAAACAGATATTCCCCTTTTTCAGCGGAAGCATGCTGAGGGCTACCGATGTGACCCGGAACAGTGCGGTCCTTCGTGATCCAGCCGCGATAGGCTGGTTCAAACGCGAACCCAAACGGGACTTCCTCCAGCTTCGTGATGTCCTTCACGAGGTGCGGAGTCAGTCGCAGGATCATCGACGTCTCCCATTCGCAGGCGTGACCCATCTGGGACTGTACCAGATCTTTCCGGCCAGCATTCGGATTGGCATTGTCCCAGTAGGTCGTGAACAGCAGTAACAGATCCTTGCGAGTCCGATGGCGTTGACGAGCTTCGAAGATCGCCTGCTTGCCAGGTGTCGTGTTTCCGCCGTGTCCATTCAAAAAAACGATCCGGCGAAAGCCGTGTGACAACAGGTTGTCGGTCAAGTCGTTGAGCAGATCGAGGTACATACGGGGAGTGGCCGACAGGGTACCGGGGAACTCCATGTGATGGTGCGAATTTCCGAGCCACATCAGTGGTGTGATCAAGACCTGATCATGCATCGATTCGCCGACGCGGCGCACAACTTCGCCGAGCAGCATGCTGTCGGTGAAGACCGGCAGGTGATGTCCATGCTGTTCCAGTGCGGCAACCGGGACAACGACAGGAATATCGCGAGAAAGCTTATCGACTTCAGGCCAGGTCAGATCACTCAGGTTCATGCCAGATATCCCAATTGGACAGAAACAGGTTCAACGCGAAGGCGATCCCGGCAATGCTTCTCTGGCAGGAATCGCGATCTCGAATCGGAAGAAACACATTTGACGGAGCGAGTGACGGTCTCGCAAGCACACGCATCAAGATTTCCCGGTAGAACTCAAGTCGGGGCCATCGGTCGCCGGGGGCCAGCCGACGATTGCTCGCCTTTCTGGGGAAGGATGAGATTTGGAACTCTGATCTCCGCTGATTCACGCTGATCCCGAACACGAGGGCGCGCCGCCCGCCCCCAGTATGGTTCGAACCAGTATGCCGTCAACACCACTTCTTTCTCTGTCTGATCAGTGGAAATCAGCGGAGATGAGTGTTCATCATTTTCTTTAGCGTGAACCAGCACAATCAACGTTGGCGTGAACGAAAACTCTGGCTGAGAAAATAGAGCGGGATTCCCAACAGGAATGGGACCGCAATCAGTGGCAGCAGCGGCAATGCATACCTTGTCGCCGAGTTCAGGCCGAACAGACTCATTCCGCAGAAGACCAGCGGGCAGAGCGGAAACAGGGGTGAGCGAAAGGGACGTTCGATATGGGGATCTTTCAACCGCAGCACGAAGCAGGCAACACCAGTCGCCAGGAAGAACAGCCAGAAGATCGGGGCCGAAGCAGCGTAAAGAGTTTCAAATCCTCCGTAGTATTTGTTCCAGGGGACGGGATTCGCATGGACCATCGCCAACAATCCATCGACACCATTTCGGCCTGCTGGCGTTCCGACACAGACGATCATCAACCCGGCGATGGTACCCTGGACGAGTAGTGACCAGACCGGGGCCTTGGACCAGTGGGACCAGCGACCGAGTAATCCGAACGCAGGATGATCAGCCCCCACGGTGGCATGCAGTCGGGCGACAGAAAAAATCAGTCCGCTGACACTGCCCAATGCAGAGACCATCACGAGCACGCTGATCGCACGTTCGCCAAACGGGCCAAAGACTTTCGCCATGGCATCGCCGGCAGGTTGTCGGGAAGCTCGCAATCCTTCAAATCCGAGCGTGGTCAGATAGGCGGCATTCACGAGCAGATAACAGGCTGTAATCGCCCCGATCCCCAGCAACAGAGCTCGAGGGATATTACGTTTGCGATCGCGGACATCGGCAGCAACGAACGCAGCATCATTCCAGCCACCATACGCATAGAGAACGAGAATCATCGACAACGACCAGCCGGGCCCATCGATCGGCTTTACGACTTCCATGGATGTCGTCCCAGTGACACTGAGTCCACCCACAATCAGCATCAACAGTCCGATCGCTTTGGCGCAGGTCAGCAGGTTTTGAGTCCATTTTCCGGAGCGAATCCCCAGGCAATTCAAACCTGTCAATCCGACGACTGCTCCCAATGCAAACCAGACAACTGCCGATTCCGGGGCATTAAAGACCCGAACAGCATATTCGGCGAAGACATACGAAAGTGCACCAATGCTTCCCGTCTGGATGATCGCCAACTGAGACCAGCCGAACAGGAAACCGACACCCGGCCCAAAGGCTCTGGTGAGGTAATTGTATTCGCCCCCCAACCGCGGATAGGTCGTCGCCAGTTCGGCGTAGCAGAGAGCACCGACAAACGAGAGCCCGCCACAGACGGCCCAGATCCCCAGTCCCGTCCAAGGGTCGGGCATATTGGCGAAGATCGTCCCCGACATCTTGAAGACGGTCGATCCGATGACAATGCCAACAATCAGACTGACAGCATCCCAGACACTGAGTGCAGCAGACTCGTCCTCAGCCGAGGGAACAGATTCAGACACGAGTGGGAAACTCCGACGAAATAAGGCCCGACACACTCAGCGATCCTAATCACTGACGATACTGAGCCTACCCGACTGTACTCATGCCGACCAGTCCGACGGACAAGAGGCGGTTGAACCTCTGATCGACACTGGAGTCCGAGTTTCGCATCGCGCTGAGAATTTGAACAACCGGCAAACTGAGAAACATGGTCCTGACAGAACGCAAAACCCCGTGAATCGCAAAAGTCATGAACCAGTCTTCGGAGTGCGTCACTGAATCACGGAAGAAAAAGACTGACCCGCGAAGCCACAACGCGGGTCAAGATTCGAAGTTCGTCATCGAGAGTTGGCAGTATCCTACTGACTTTCAACCAGGGCGAATTCTTTGAATCGACCTATTTGACGGGAACGTTGTAAGTGATGACGCCGACGGCGGCACCCTCTTTGACGGTCTTGTAATTCTCGTGGCACATCGTGCATTTCTTCATGACGACTGGAACCGGGGT
>CAIWEX010000362.1 GCA_903911795.1 uncultured Schlesneria sp. | reverse complement strand
GTTGCACATGCTGGGGATGCACGGCACGGTTTACTCGAACTATGCCATTAACGAAGCTGATTTGTTGCTGGCCTTTGGCGTTCGCTTCGACGATCGCGTGACGGGCAAGCTGAGCGAGTTCGCCAAGCACGGGAAAGTCGTGCATGTTGATATCGACCCGAGTGAAATCCATAAGAACAAGCTGGCTGACATTCCCGTAGTGGCCAACGTCAAGGAAGTGCTGCAGGGTTTGAACGCCATGATCGCGGACGAAGACGTTCCGCAGATCGCTCCCTGGTGGACTCAACTGAACGCCTGGAAGAAGCAATACCCGCTGAAGGTTCGGGATTCGGGCGATTTCATCATTCCGCAGTATGCCATTGACGAACTGTGGCGACAGACGATTGATCAGGACCCGTTCATCAACGTCGGTGTGGGTCAGCATCAGATGTGGGCAGCACAGTTCTACAAGTTCCGCAATCCACGACGCTGGCTGAGCAGTTCCGGCTTGGGAACCATGGGTTTCGGGCTTCCTGCCGCGATGGGTGTGCAGGCTGCTCATCCGGGCCGACTGGTGATCGACATCGATGGCGATGGCTGTATGTTGATGAACGTACAGGAACTGGCGACGCTGCACTGTGAAAAACTTCCCGTCAAGATTCTGTTGTTGAACAACCAGCACCTGGGGATGGTGGTGCAGTGGGAAGATCGATTCCACGGCAAGAACCGGGCTCACACGTATCTCGGTCCGGTTGATCACCCGGAAGCAGTCGGTGCTGGTGCCGGTGCACATTACGAGGAAACCTATCCGAACTTCGTCCAGGTCGCCCGTGGATTTGGAATCGGTGCGGCTCAGGTTCGCAGCAAGAAGGCATTCCCCGAAGCATTGAAAACGATGCTCGAATACGATGGTCCCTACCTGCTGGACGTGATTTGCCCATACCAGGAGCACGTTTTGCCAATGATCCCCGGCGGCAAGACGGTCAAGGACATCATCATTGAATAACTCTTCACGAGACTGTTCATGGCAACACCTGCACCAGTGAGGTCAGGCTTTCGCGTGGCAGGGCCGGAGGCTCCTGCCACGGCGTATGCGCATCCACCCCTGGTGGAATGCTGGCTCGAAACGAACCTGGCGGCCGGCAACTTGCTGACGCCAGCGGACTTTGCTGCGCTCATTGCCAAGCTGGGTCCCGAGTGGCCTCAACGTAGCGCCCGGCCATCCCAAGGTGGGGATCTGCGCCTGACCAATGCAATGGGTGATCGCGTGCTGCGATTGTCCGCTGATGGGTTTGGGTTTGGCTGGCTCGGCCACGGCGGAGAACGGTATCCGCGCTATGAGGCGGTGCGTGACGGATTTGTTGCGGTACTGGATCTTGTCCGGGATATCGTCAAACAGCGAACAGGGACTTTTACTCCAATTACCTGGGCCGTTCGCTACGTGAATCGAATTCCTTGTGGAACCGTATGGTCTACGGCAGGCGACTGGTCATTCTTTCGGCTGTGGCAGCCTCACGTTCTGACAGGCCTGGGGGTAGAGCCCTCGGGTTTTCAGGGTCGGTGGGATCTGCCTCTGGAGGCCGAGCGAGGTCACCTTACGATTCAGTTTCGCCATGACGGGGGCGCGACGTCGGACGCATCGAGCCCTGAATCGTCGAACTCTGAAACTTCGAACAGTGTCTGGATCGAATTGACGGCCAGCAGTACCGCTGAGGACACGGAAACAAGTTTGTTCGACGGACTTGATTACGGTCGCGAAGTCATCGTCCGCAGCTTCAATGAACTGGTCTCGGCAGAAGCGAAAGAATACTGGGGTGTCGCCCTGCCCGTTCGACAAGTTGGCACGAAAGCCAATTGATCAACGCGGCGGATCACGACGAAAAACGGTCGGGCCGGTGGATGACTGCGGTGTTCCAATCCCTTTCGTGATTTGTTTATGCGTCTGACTTTGGCCCTTCTCCGATTGGCTTCCCGCATCACACATATGGTATAGTGCCGATCCTCGAAACGCAGACGACTTGTCTCGCGCAGCCCCTTGGATTGATGCCATGACCGTGTTGACAATCACAGATCCTCATTCTGGTTCCACCGCGCGTATCGCGCCTGAATTGGGATTTAATTGTTTCGAATTCCGGGCAATCGTCGGTTCCCGACCGGTCGACGTATTGGATGCGGCGCCAGATTTTCTTAAGGGAGGCCAGCGTCCGAGCGGGCATGGGATACCAATCCTGTTTCCTTTCCCCAACCGGATCCGAGCAGGCAAGTTCTCGTGGGAGGGAAAAGATTACCAGCTTCCCACGACAGACAAGTTCGGCAACGCGATCCATGGACTCTGCATGGACCGACCTTGGCGAGTCATCGAGCAACGTGACGACCTTGTCACTGGGCAGTTTCAACTGAGTGTTGATGCTCCGGACCGCCAGCATCTGTGGCCGACTGATTTTGTGATCGAAGTCGACTATGAGATCGTCCACAATCGGTTGCGAGCGAATTTCCGAATCGGAAATCCTTCCAATCGACGCCTTCCGTGGGGTTTGGGGACTCACCCGTATTTCAAACTTCCGCTCGGTGCAGGGAGCGGAGTCAATCACTGCCTTGTGGAAGTCCCCGCATCCCGGCGCTGGGAACTGATTGATTGTCTTCCGACAGGCAACCTTCTCGAACTCGGCGAAAGCCACGATTTGCGAGACGGGGCCTATGTGAAC
>CAIWEX010000361.1 GCA_903911795.1 uncultured Schlesneria sp. | reverse complement strand
TATCCCGCTTTTTGAGACTTATTCCTCTGTATTTCTCAGATTGGAAGCAGGTGCAACACAGAGGCACAGAGAGTCACAGAGGAAACGCCGGACTCAAACTCTGTGTTCTCCGTGCCTCTGTGTTTCAAGCTCTTCGACTTTCAATACCCATTCACAATTCGATGCACACCATCCACCAGCTTGACCTCGTGAAAGTAGATGAACGTCGCTCTTTTCCTTCAACTCGCCGCCTTTTCAAATCAGTGTTCCTCTGTGCCTCTGTGGTAAATCCTCTTCCAGTCCCAACCTGATATGAATGCGGTTTACCACAGGTGGCGGATTGGAATTGGAACTATTCGGACCTGACAACCTGGTGGCCGCGAGTACCAATCCACGAACGAGACTTTCCCGTCAGATTTCCCTCGGCATCGACGATCTGATCTGAGGGTGTTCCAGACAAGTTGTCCTGCGACACGATTCGATTCGGAGCACTCACTGCTTCGAACTGAATATGGTCAGGCGACGATGACGCATTGACGATCACGTTGCGGACAAAGTGAAATGGGCCATCTTCACTGTCCGTATTGCGAACCCGCACAACGCCCACAAACGTATTTCGATAAAGGTGAATTTCGTTCGCCAGCCCGTCCTGATTGACATCCATGGCCTGTTGTCTCGGATCGGGACAGAGCATCCGGTTGAAGCGGATTTCTCCTGTGATATCTCGTCCGCGAGCGGGGTGAAGATTGCCGAACAAACCGGCCGCTTCGTTTCGGTTGTTGACAAACAGGCAAGTGCGGACTTCAAACCGGGAAATATCAGACTTGAGATCTGGACCAATGCCTGAATCCCGGAACTTGCAGTCCTCCCACAACAGTTTTCGTTGCGAGTACTGCTTGATCCCGCCGCACGAATTGTGGTGAAAGTCAATGTCTTGAAATGCACTGTACCAGGATGGCCTGGCTGGATTTGTCATCGTCATGATTCCGGCGGAATTCGCACCGCGAATCGTCTCGGCAATGTCATGGATCGAAAGGCGACGGAAAACCGCGAAGTCGCCGACGCCTGATACGAATTGCAGGCCAATATGCCAGGCTCGCGTAAATTCCAGTCCGTCGAGATAGACGGGATTCGAGCCTGCCCCCTGCAGGCGAATAAACCAGCCGTGTTGATTGTCTCCCCTGTAGCCGCTGTCGATGACAGGCTTTTCTCCAGGATATGCGAGCCATTGAACGGGATGGATCCGCCCATTGAACTCGGCCCGTTTCCAGCCACCCTCATCATCACCGGTCGGCTGCAGATCGGCTGTCTTGTAGACACCTGACCGGAAATAGAGAGTTGTATTTTGAGCTTCACTGGATTTTACCTTGGCGAGCGTCTTCCACGGCTGATTGATCGTACCGCTGTTTGCGTCGTTGCCACGCTCGGCATCGACAAATCGAAATTCATTCTGTGTGATCCGAATCTCCCATGCCGACGAACGTATTGTTCCCTCGGCATCGGTCACTGTGATTGTCGGTTTGACGCGAGTCCCTGTCGGCGATGGCCAGCGGATTTCTCCGGTATTCTTATCAATCGTCATCCCCGCGGGAGCGTCCGCTAACTCAAACGTGAACGGATAAGCTCCACCGACGACGACGGCACGAATGTTGTATTCAATCTTCGGATACGCTCGAAAGATCCGATGGTTGGCACTGATCGATGGCGAGTCATCGGCTGTCGAGGGTGACGATTCCGCTTCTCGAGGTAACACCAACTCCAGCGGATAACGGGCTGGTTCGACAAACCCAGCTTCCTTCCCAGCAGGCGGGCGAGTCGTTGCTGGTTTACGAGATTGAGCGAATCCGAATTGTGGAAAGACGAGGACAGTCAACAGAGCACATCTGAGGAATCGGTTCACATGTTCCCCCTTGAGAAACTGGTGAATGTTCACGACAGGTACCGGACAAATGCAGTTTTGTATGATACGAGGCGAACTCGAACGAGTCTGCGCTCAGTGACAGGCGCGTTGGTCACGGTCGTCAGCGAATGCGAGGAACTCGTAATTGTCATTTACGGGCTTTAATCCCACTGAGGTCCCAACTGAGCTGTCGAATTGTTCTCTGGACGCCAATCATACTCGGGACTTTGGCCGATGTAGACATACTCAACGCGAGCCAGTTTTTGCTTCGCAAGCATTGGCAGGACCTCACGCAGGAAATCAGCTCTTACCAAAAATGTGCATGGTAGGGTGGCAATACGAATTCGAATCTCTTCTTCGTTGGCACGTTCCCATTTGGTCCAGACGATGCCGTTTGCCAACTCACGAAACTGGTAACTGACGCCATGTTCCTCAAGGAGTTTGGCCAACACAGTCACAGACGTGACTTCCATGATCTTCAATCGGTAAGTCCCCGGGCGCCACCCTTCTGCATACCATTGCAGCCAATAGTCCAAACCGTTGCTCAGGATTTGATAGGACCTGATTTCCCAAATTTCGCCGGTTGAACGTGTTATGAAAAAGCTATGGTCACCGAAATGCTGGCCGGGACCACGGCAATTGGCAATGAAATAGATTCCGTCAGGATCTGAGTAAATTTTTCGATCCAGGATTTCACACCGGGGGCATGTCTTACGCAGATGATCGAGAGCAATGGCGTCAATCGCATAATCTTTAAGCACCGTGAATTCTCGTCATGTGGGTCGAAATGGTATCCCGTTGAAGTGCCCCGTCACCGAACCCGAAGCCGATCATATCCGTTCAAATTCTTTGAGTTTCCCCGATCACCTTGCTAGGCATTCGCTCCACAAAGTCCACGACGGAGTACACTCTCTGTGAGCACAATGCCAGTAGTCAACGATCCCACTCACTTGACGCCGAAGAATCCTCCACCACCTCCACCGCCCCCAGCAGGGTTTCGAGGTGAATCGTTGCGAACAGGAGTCGGTGGTGAGACATTTCGGAACTGGTGTGTTCCTGCACGTTGTGCGTCATCATCTCGGCCCAGACTGCTGTAGGCTTCTCGTAAAATCAGAGCGACGCCCGGTTCCAGTTGTTCACCCCGTTTGATCCGGGTTTCCACCACACTCACAACGTCAGCGGGGCGGTTCCCGTTTTCCAGCTTCTGCAATGCCCAGAAGAATTGATCACTCGGGATTCCGTGAGCCATCTCAAGCTCATAAATGATATCAGAAGCCCGTTTCGCATCTTCTTCCAGCCTGGCTTCGAGCAGCTTAAGCTCAATACGGATTTTTTCATTCTTTTGTGCCGCCGCCAACCCATTGATGATTGGTGCGTCTTCGGGATTGACTGCCTCTGCGATGATGTAATCAATGAAATGACGAATCCGTCGCTCAGATTTGGGGACGGACGTTTGAGCGGTAGCGAGCAATTCCCAGCGACGTTTTCCTGGGGGATAAAGTTCCGCCTGAAGTTCAAATTGTCGTGCCAGTGCAAGTCCAGTCAGTTTAGTTCGCTGGCGCAGTTGATCGTAACATCGGTCGGTCACATCAAAGGCCTTCGCGTCGGCGAACAGACGTGCGAGATCCAACAATTGCTCATCTGTCAGATCGGTCAATGTCTTTTCAATCTCCGCCGCTCGCTGCAATTGCTGTCGGCGGAGCAGAAGTTCGATCTGCAGGATCTGGCATTGCGTTCGTTCCGTCGATCGCTTTTCGAGGGCCAATGACTTCTCAACAAAAGAGGTTGCTTCCTCAAGACGTCCCAGATCACGAGCCTGTTCGGCCAACGTGAACAGTGCTTCTGCCGTTCGGCGGTCATCGGGGATCGATTGCAGGATCTCAAAAATTCTTGTTTCACCGAGAGCCGGGAAGTTCGCCAGAGTGATCATGCGGACCAGATCAACAGCCGACGAAGCAACAACCGTTTCCAGAGCTGAATTTCGGACCTGAAGACTCGCCGGGTCTTTCTGACCCGAGAATTCTTCCACCCAGGCCAGCAGAAAGTGCAGAAGTGGTTGCTGAGGCTGTTCCTTGAGAGCGTCGGTCAGCAGTTTTCTCGCCTTATCAGTATCGGCCTGCCTGAGTGCCTGCCGGGCCTGCGTGTAAGGGGAATTGGCATCATCAATGGTGACGAGCGTGATGGCCTGCCAACCTTCATGGAGAGCGGGAATCGGCTGTGGTGCGTCGTCGGCCAGCAGTTCCCAACGTTCCAGCTCGGCACCTTGAGCGTCGATGGCAACAACCTGACGCGGTTCAAATCGTAGTTCAAACTGTGTCTGATTGGCGACGACGGCGATCCACTTCGACGGCTGGCCACTTGGCTTGGAAACTGTTACTTCCAGATACGAGTCCGTGAAACCGGGGAATCCGAGGCGCAACGTGATCTGATTGGCGTCCTCGGAAACTCGACTGATATCAAACAGGGTCGCCAGTTCGTCATTGGAGCGATGGGGCAGCCAGGGGAGGGCGAAGTCGACCTGCGAGCGAGCTGCTTCGGCCCAGTCATTGATTTCACCCAAAGCCAATCCGCGATGGACGACAATGGCATTGGGACCATCACTGCGCAGGATTCGATCAGGTAGAGTCAGCTCCAGCCGGGAATCGTGCTTGCGCAGTTGGAATTCGGTCAGTCGTCTGGCCGCTTTGGCGGTGCTTCGCCAGCGCTGATTGATCTCGCCAGAGACCTTGCGATTGGCCAGCCATCGCATTTCGTCATCGCGCTTTTCCGAACGGATCATGACCGAATTGCGTGGGAAAGGAGTCACCGCAGGGGCATCAATCGCCGATAGATCATCAATTCCATCCCAGGATGTCCGTGACGAGGCGGTTTCAGCAACGATCCGGCAACGCCGTAATTGCGTGAGAATTCGATCGATCTCTTCGTGGACCGATGGCATATGCAGGATCGTCAGCGAATTCCCCGCAGAGTCAGTAATACTACCGCCTTCCAGATCGATGACCATCCAACGGGCACCCGTACAGTTCTGAAGCACTTGGCGCAGGGTTTCTGTATTGGTGCTCATCCGAGTCTCACGTCGACGATTCAACGCCTGACGTGGACTGATCTGTTGCCGTTGCTGATCCAGCACATCCGCGATTTCTGAATGGACCTTTCGTGTTTGCCGTATCATTAGTGAATGGGCAGAGGGAACATAGTCCATGGCACCCCCTTCTTGATCGATGTCCATCCATTTGCCGCTGGTTGTTTGACGGAGCGAATTTTCGACTCCGCTGATCGAATACAGCGACGTTGGATAGCTATGCAGTTGGAAGTCATCTTCGTCAGGAGGTTCCGGAGCATCGATTGAATCGGCACTGGCAGGACTGATGTCAAACGATTCCATCAACGAGGAATTGTTCGCAGGAGGTGCTGGATTCGCGACCGTGCCGCCCATGCCACCGCCCATACTACCACCAAACGATCCGCCGCCTGCTGCACCGCCAAATGATCCTCCACCCATTCCTCCACCGAAGCCTCCCATTCCCATCGATTGCGCCCACCTTTGCGGGGCATCGACATCAGCATTTTCTGGGCGATCTTCCAGCCCAATCACGGAATAGGATCTTGCTTCGAGAATTTCGTCCGACTTAGTCCGGGAGACGATTTTCAAACATTCATTGGCGATGATGGTTGTCAAACCTTGCTGCTCCAAAATGACTTCCAGCGCAACATCGGCCGGAAGATTGGGCAGATCAACGGTCACTTCATATTCGTCAAGGACGTTTTGATTAAGGCCCTCTTCTTGAAGATTGTGACGATCAATTCGTACGTGGAGATCAATTTCTTTCGAGATCTGTTTCAAGACTTCACCCAGCGCGGTCTTTTTTACCTGGACGGAAATCACCTTTTTCAATTTCGATTCAATCTGCTTTCGAACCAACTCTTCTGCATCAAAATAGGGATTTGCCAATCGATGCGGGGATGGGAGCGGTCCTCCCGGCAGTAAATCATCAACGGGATAGACATATGAAAACATCTTGTCGTTGCGGCTGTCGGCCGCTGTAATCCGCAATAAATGACGCTCTGGAACGCATTTCAAACGATGTTCTTCGAGGACTTCTTTTAAGAACGCTCGAACAGAGAGCCCACCCAGATGTTCAAGATCGAGTGACAGATCACGGATCCCTTCGTCTTGCAACGCCTGATGGTCAACAACAACCGGCAGACCTGTTAACTCACGAATCAAGACGGCGAATTCGTCGATATTCAGTGATCCCACCAAATCATCAACCTTTCGTAGCATCCGTAAGGCGTGTGGATGACGCTTCAGAAAATCCGGCGTGACCCCGCCGTATGAAAACTGAGTTAACAGCGGCACGGGCGCATCAAAAAGTTCTGCAACACGACGGTCAACCAATGGACGCCATATGCGAAGCTCAGCCAGCCTGCCGCTTGTCTGAAGTTTCGCATCGATGCGTCGTCGCAACTCCCGCACAGTGTCTGCATGTTTCATTCGCCACGTTCCTTCCAGGCGGCGCAGGAGTTGTTTTGCCTGGTCAGGTTGGTCATTGGCCAGCTTCCGTTCGATCTCTTTGACAATCCGTTGGGCCATCCCGTCGTTGAGCTTGTCGGCAGGACTGTACTGATTCGCGGCGATAGGTGGATTAACATTGACACGAGCAATCTCGGACCCTGCAGGCTTCCAGTATCGCCGTCGGACCTTGCGGTCGATCTTCCATCGCACGTAGTCCTGTTCTGTTTCAAGGACAAGAAAGGCTGTCAGCGGTGACATCAGGCTCCATTCCTGACAGAGCTGCACAACGGTTCGATCTCGTTCGGCGACTGCCGTCTCCGAATTGCGCATCAGTGAGTCCACCTTGCGCCGAGCCCATAGTCGTCCGGTGAAGACATCATCAGAATGCTTTCGGCAGTCGACGTTAAATGTCCATTCTTCGGCCCCAGTCATCAGAGTGATCTGTAACACATCCTGTGGGGGGCTCTTGCCAGTGATGTGTAACTCACCTCCGTTCGGCCAGATCTGACCATGGAACAGGTCGTCATTCTCAACACCTGCGATCTTTACCGATTTCACGATGGTGGGTAGCGGGAAATGAGAAAGCGACCATTGAAAGAAAGAATGGCCTGCGTGGGCTCCGCTCAGATCAAATAATCTCCCTCCAGACTGGATTGTTTCCGCTTGCAGAAAATCATCCGATGTCGTCGCAATCGCAAACAAGGGAGGTCCGGCAGGTCCCTGAACTGGCTCAACTTTCTGATCAATGAAATTTGGCACTTGTCGCGAAGGACCATCGCCGACATAAACGATAAGCTGACGCCGGTCGGCGGGTCCCTCGGCAAATACGGCGCGGGCCTGCGGCAGTGTTGTTGCGAGGTCATTCATCCCCAACGCGAATTGCTCCTGCAATCGCTGCATTGCCTGGCTGGCTTCGGGGCTGTTTGCTCGGCACCAATCGGTCGTCAATGATCGATAATTGACGTCGACGCATCCGATCTGCAACCGGTCGTCAGGGCCCATTCCCGCGATAACCGTACGAGCGAGTCGTCGAGCCTTTGGCAGTTGCGCATTTCCGGACGTTTCGATCAGCAGCAAGAGATCACACGGCTTCTCTGGCAGTGCCATCACGGGGCGTTTCGATTCTGGAATCGTCACTACGAAGAATCGATCCTTGTCCGATGGCTCCTGATAGGTACGTACCGTCGCCTCCGGGTTCGCAGGAGCCGAATAACTCAACGCGAAATACGGCGGCGGCTTGACCTCGTTCTGGCGAGATTGAAACGTGACTGTCTGATTCTTGCCGCCCGTGAATCGAATCGCAGGATGGGAGGGTGACGCGACCGAGTCGGGGGCAAATGGTGGATGAATGGTTCCGCTCAATGAGAAGTTCTGAATCGGCTTTCGATCCGACATGAGCGGCAATTGAAATCGATAGCGTCCCTCTTCGGCGACGAGCGGCACGGTATAGTCGAGTAATATCCGTTTAGTGTCACGAGCGAAGATCGGGAAGACTCGCATTCGGAACAGGTTATCTCCGATCTGTTCCAGGATCGCAGGATCACGTTTTGACCGGACAATAGTCGTATAAACTTCATCCGCCCGCTTCCGCTCAATCAACTCCCCTTCGATCAGGCTTTCCGGAGTGACGTACATCGCGAATCGGCTGACGGAGGCTCCACTGGGAAGATTGAAGACGAATGTCCCTTCCTCCTGCGTTCCGTATGGATTGAAGAAGGATTGATCAATCTGAACCAGAGCCACGGGGGGCTTCAGTACGACATTCACGTGATATTGCTGAACATCCAGTCGAACCGGACTGTCCGATTGAGCATCCCTGGTCACGAGTTGACCCAACCCCTGCGCCGGGCGCAGTTCCGTCGTCGATCGAGTCTGCTGTAGCCACTTCTCGATCCCATCCCCCTTGGGGTCAGGAGCAGTAAAGTCACGCGGTTCATTCTTACCGCGCTGGACGCGTGCTTTTCCCAGCAAGAGATTCAATTCCGGCTGCTTGTCCGTCACCACCAAGGCGAATTCACTACCGGCGGGGCAGACCACAATCGTGTCACCCGATACACAACGCCAGTCTTCCTTCGCAGTCGCGTGACTGACCAGTCGCGTGCGACCACGCTCAACGCTGATCTGCCGGGCGTCAAGATCCAGGTTGGCTTCAGAATCAGCACCGAGATATAGATCTCGGTCCTCGCATTTGATCCGGACGGCCCCCAGTGGCGAGGTCTTCAACCGGCAACGCGCAGGGATCACATCGGACGGGTACAAAACTTTCCATTCGGTAGTCTCATCGACGCGTATGGCCAGTTGCCCATCCCCGGCTTCAAAGCGAGTCTCTGCCTGGCAAATGGAAGCGAAGAGTAACAGACCGAAAAGTGCCAGTAATATCCGTGGCGAGCGTGCCATGATCATCCAGTCATTCAATTGTCAGTTGGGACGTGCTCAAGGATCGGCGGAATTGAAAAGCCGTAGCGAAGCCGATCTGCGATATTAAAACAACTTTCGTGGCAGGGTCACGAAGGAATTTCACAGAGTCAGACAAAAACAGTAAAGATGCTGATGGCGGCACACCACCCGTTCGTCATTCGCACAACAGATCTCGGCCGCGCCACCGTAAATCTCCGTCGACGCGACTCGCATTAGAGATCATGCGAATCTCGCGATTGAAAAAAGCGAACGTACGAGAGATGCTCCATGCTGGATCCGGTCTGGCAGACCGTCAGAGATGGAATCTGTTTTCTGCTTCAGGGAAAGAGCGACATGCGATTGTTTGAAGGGACTCCGTGGGATCGGCCAGTGATCTGCGAAAAGTGCGGCGCTCTGGAAGCCGAATGCAAATGTCCGGCGGAACTCCCTCCCAAACAGCTTGTGCCTCCTGGCAAACAAACGGCCAAGTTGTCGGTCGAGCGACGGAAAAAGGGAAAAGTTGTCACCGTGATCCGGGGACTGTCGGACGAAGCGAATGATCTTCCCGGACTGCTGGTCAAACTGAAGAATGCCTGCGGCGCAGGTGGGGCTCATGCTCCGAATGAATTGGAGATCCAGGGAAATCACGTCGAGCGGTTGAAGACGTTTCTCAGTGACCTGGGATACAAAGTCAGCGGTGGTTGACGCCTGCTTAAGTGCATCGTTTGGCTCCCGTCCAGACTGGTGACGTAACCCTTTCCGCGGAAATCTGTTCTCTCACTCGTTTCCAAACGGATCCGTATGACGCGGTACATCGGTTAAATCGGTGTTGATCGAAGTCCCAGCGGATGTCACACTCTCTGTGACGGGATTCCGAAGGTGAGAGGAAATTCAATGCCACGGTCGACTCGAACACAACATCAGCAGTGCGACGGATTCAGTCGCCGTGAGATGCTGCGCGTCGGAGGCCTGGGGGCGTTCGGACTGACTCTCCCTCATCTGTTGCAGTCGCGCCAGGCTGTGGCGGCGGAGAATGCCAAAAGCACCCGACGAGCCAAGTCTTGCATTGTGCTGTTTTTGATGGGAGGACCGCCCCAGCATTCGACCTGGGATCCCAAACCAGCCGCTCCCAAAGAAGTCCGCGGCGATTTCGGACCGATCAGTACTTCGGTTCCTGGGACTCAGTTCTGCGAGTTGTTTCCGCAATCGGCGCTGCTGGCGGATCGGATGGCTGTCGTGCGAGGGATGTCCAGTAACGATAACGCTCACTCGTCCAGCGGCTACTACATGCTGACGGGTCAGCCACATGCCCCGACGAATTTCGAAAACGCCAATCCGGGTTTTCCGAACGACTCACCCAATATTGGTTCGATTGTCCGAAAACTGGTGCCGGAACGGGGAAGCTTGCCCGCTTCCATTCGATTGCCGCACCGGATCTTCAATACCGACGGCAGTGTCTGGCCCGGCCAGGATGCGGGCTTTCTGGGACGATCTGTCGAACCGTGGCTGTTGAACTGTAAGCCAGCAGACGAGACATTCCGGATCGAAGAGCTCGCACTGACTGCGGATATCACGGACCAGCGTCTGGCAGGGAGAAGATCACTGCTGCAGCACGTAAACGGCCGAGTCGACCGAGCGGAAGGATTGTCACGAGGAGGCTATGGCCGTCTGACCGAACAAGCATTCGACATGTTGAACTCGACCGACTCACGCCAGGCGTTTCAACTGGATCGTGAATCCCCGCAGATGCGTGACCGCTATGGGCGAACGCAGTTTGGACAAAGCGTACTGCTCGGTCGGCGTCTGGTTGAAGCTGGCGTGTCATTGGTACAGGTCAACTGGTATCGCGGACCTGATGAACCTTCGGATGCTCCCTGTTGGGACAGCCACGCCCGGGAATCACTACGACTCAAAACGGTTCTGGCTCCCCCGGCCGATCAGGCCCTGGCCGCACTGATCGGGGATCTCGAAGAACGTGGGATGCTGGACGATACACTGGTTGTCTGCATGGCCGAATTTGGCCGGACACCGCGATTCAACGGAGCAGCAGGTCGCGATCACTGGGGCCATGTCTACTCGGTCGTTCTGGCGGGGGGCGGCATTCGTGGGGGCGCGGTTCATGGTTCGTCCGATGCAATCGGAGCCTATCCCGCGTCGGGTCGAGTGCAGCCGCAGGATCTGACGGCGACAATCTTCCACTGCCTGGGTCTCGATCCACACTCCGAAATCCAGGATACTCTCGGGCGTCCGATTCCGATCAGCCGTGGTGACATCATTCAACAGATTCTGGCGTAGGCATGAACACGATCGTTCTTGCGACCCTGAATGCCCGTTACCACCATTGTGCATTTGGACTGCGGTATCTGCTGGCCAACATGGGAGATCTGCGGCCGCAGACCCGGTTACTTGAATTCACGATTAACCAGCCTACGCTCGACATCCTCGGACAGATTCTACATCACAAACCGCAGATTGTTGGCCTCGGTGTTTATATCTGGAATGTCGATGAGACCACGCGACTGGTTGCTGACCTGAAGCGAGTCGCTCCCGAGATCATCGTAGTTCTAGGGGGACCTGAAGTCAGTTACGAAACGGAACAGCAACAGATCGTCCAGTTGTCGGACTATGTCATCACGGGGGAAGCGGATCTCGCGTTTCCAGAGCTTTGCCGAAAACTGTTCGGCACGTCCGCCATGCAGACGACTGCCGGCTTGCAGACGCTCCCTGCATCGAAGGTGATTCATGCAGTCGTTCCAGATCTGAATCAACTGCAACTGCCGTATGAACTGTATTCCGATGAAGACATCGCACATCGCGTGATCTACGTCGAAGCATCGCGGGGTTGTCCGTTTACGTGCGAGTTCTGTCTGTCGGCATTGGAGATTCCCGTCCGCCAGTTTCAACTCGACGCATTCCTGGCCGCGATGGATCGGTTGCTGGCGCGCGGGACGCGTCACTTCAAGTTTGTCGATCGAACATTCAACCTGAACCTGCGAATCAGCCGCGCCATTCTGGAGTTCTTTCTGGAGCGGTATCAGCCGGGAATATTCCTGCACTTTGAACTGATTCCGGACCGGCTACCGGAAGCACTGCAGGATGTCATTGTTCGTTTCCCGGCGGGGTCGATGCAGTTCGAAGTTGGCATCCAGACGTTTAATGATGATGTTTCCAATCTGATCAGTCGCCGCCAGGACAACGAGCTCGTCGAACAGAACCTGAACTGGCTCCATTCGAAAGCGACCGTTCATGTCCATGCCGACCTGATTGTCGGTCTGCCGGGTGAATCACTTGAAAGCTTTTCACAGGGGTTTGATCGCCTGGTGAGACTCGCTCCGCATGAGATTCAGGTTGGCATCCTCAAGCGATTGCGCGGGACACCGATCATTCGCCACGATGACGCCTGGCAGATGATCTACAGCCCGCATCCCCCTTATGAGATTCTGTCAACGAAGCTGATGAGCTTTGAAACGATTCAGGAACTGCGTCGATTCGCCAAGTATTGGGACTCGATCGCCAACAGCGGCAACTTTGTGGAAACGACACCAACGCTCTGGGATAGCCGACATGGTGGATCAGGGTCACCATTTGTCGAGTTTCGTCGCCTGACAAACTGGCTGTTTGAACGTGAGGGGCAATCGCACGGCATTTCGCTCAGTCGGCTGTTTGAATCGGTATTTGAATACCTGACTGTGCATCGCCAGATTGATCCTACTGAGGTGGCAGCGACGCTGTGGCGCGATTATCAACGTGGCGGTCGCAGTGACAAGCCTTCATTCCTGAGGCCATTTCTCACACAAGCCAATGACGGTCCGAGAGCATTGAACACCTCGTCAGCACTGCGGCGCCAAGGGCGTCGTCTGGACGTGACGTAAGCGAGAAACAGAAGTAGGGTGGAGACAACGTTACCCACATCTTATTCTCTCGGTTGAGTGGCGGGGGCGCACTGGCTTTGCAGAAGCCCCCGAAATGGAACGCATTTGAACGGGGGCTTCCCC
>CAIWEX010000360.1 GCA_903911795.1 uncultured Schlesneria sp. | reverse complement strand
TTAGCCTACGTTTTGAAGAAAATGAAAGGGATCAAGGAAGGTGATTCCACCCTTCTGGATAACACCCTTTTGGTTTACGGAGCAGGCATCAGCGATGGTAACGCTCACAATCATAATAATCTTCCGATTTTGGTTGCCGGACACGGTGGCGGATATAAATCCGGTCAACACGTGGTTTACGATGATGTTCACCCTCCGTCAGAACTCTTAAAAGCTGGATGGCCGGAGAATTGGCGGGCTGAAACACCAGGATGCAAACAGGATCCCAAACTTCGGCGTTTTGAATTGACTGCTGCCGACGCACCGCAGTCCATTCGTTATTCGCATTTCGTCCCGCACGTCACGGAATGGGACGATGCCGACCAAGGCAAGCCCGTTACTACAACTCCGCAACCAGAACTTGTTTCCGATTTCTGCGGTTACAACGCCTGTCGCGGCTATCGCAACGGGATCGACGAAGATCAGTTTTGGGTCGGCGATCTGACGCTGAGCGGGCACGTCAAAATCGCTTCGGTGAGCGGTGCTAATTCTCACCTGACACTTGAACTTCGAGAAGGAGTTCGACGCTACCGATGCCGCATTGATGTGACGTCCGGGATCGCCTCACTCACACGGAATGACGATCTCGCGGCGGATCCGGAAACGGCACCCGAAATTGAGCTAGGGAAGGCCAGCACTCCCATCAAGGGAGCGGGAAGTTATTCCGTGCGATTTGCCAATGTCGATGATCGGCTCTGCCTGTGGGTCAATGAACATCTGCTGAACAATGGCCTCGTCGCGGCCGTTGAATTTGAAGCACCTGCCAACCATCGGCCACAGGAATCGGATCTCTCTCCCGTTGCGATCACTGTCCAGGGGATGGCAGCAACAGTTTCCAAGCTGCTGATTGAACGCGATATCTACTATCGTGCTGATCGAGTCTCAGACGATGCCAGC
Source organism: uncultured Schlesneria sp. (assembly GCA_903911795.1). Taxonomy (GTDB): domain Bacteria; phylum Planctomycetota; class Planctomycetia; order Planctomycetales; family Planctomycetaceae; genus Schlesneria. Next base: position 5,136 of record CAIWEX010000360.1, on the reverse strand, counting down.
CGATCGGATGATGCATTTCAGGAAGCGGATGGTAATCATCGTTTGCGGGAACTTCTCAGTGATCCTCTGAAGTGGGGTGAAATGTACGAGAAAATCTCACGCCGGGGCGGTGCCGAGTTTCATGAATTGGCTTCAGATGAATTTTTCGTAATGGGGGACAACAGCCCTCGTAGTGCTGACAGTCGGCTTTGGCCGAATCAGGTCAGACACGCCCGTAATCGTCACGCGGTCAATCGAACAGCGCTAATCGGCAAGGCATTCTTCATTTACTGGCCGCATGGGATTCCGTTTTTGAATGGCGGCAAGGGATTCATGCTCTGGTCGCATCATGGACAGAACCAGCAGGAAGCGGGTGCGTATCCGGAATACTCCGTCCCGTTTTACCCGCAGTGGTGGAGATGGAAACGGATTCGATAGAACTGGTCAACGACTTGCCCGGGCGTCAGTGCTACCACAAAGCGGGGCTGATGCGTAACGCAAGCTGGAATAAGACTTTATTGCGTGGATAGATCGTCAAGGAGGACGTGAATGTCGTTACTGCAATGCATTGGATTAGTGAAGCAGTATCCCGGAAAGCGGGCTGTTGACGGCGTCAGTTTTCATGTCGAACCGGGTGAAATCGTCGGTCTTCTCGGCCCCAACGGTGCTGGAAAGTCTACAAGTTTCAGCATGGCTTGCGGCTTGGTCAAACCGACTGCCGGTCGAGTCATCTTCAATGATGTCGATGTCACCAACTGGCCACTCTACAAGCGGGCTCAACGCGGAATGGGGTATCTCCCTCAGAACAACAGTTGCTTCAGCAAGCTTTCTGTCGAGCAAAACTTGTATGCAGTGCTTGAATTCCAGCCGAAGTCGTACCGTGATCGAATGGCACGCGCCGATGAATTGTTGGATATGTTCGGTTTGACCGACAAACGCCAGCAGACCGCAGGAACCCTGTCCGGGGGGGAACGACGCCGTCTGGAAATTGCCCGCTGCCTGGCGAGTGATCCTCGACTGATCCTGCTCGACGAACCGTTTACCGGGATTGACCCCGTGACGATTCATAGCATCCAGGACATTATTGCCGACCTGCGAAACCGTGGAATTTCCATTCTGCTCACCGACCACCGCGAGCGAGAAACCCTGACCATCACTGATCGCAGTTACATCGTATTTGCGGGCCGAATTCTCGCCAGTGGTGATGCCGAAGCCGTCTTGAATGACGAATTGGCACAAAAGCACTACTTCGGCAAGCGTTTCGATGCGACGTCGATCATCGAAAGCAAGGGAATCTTTCAGACGCAGTACAGCGACCAATCCGGCGACGATCTGTTGAACGCGGCGTGAACATCCGGAAAGCGGTCAGTTTTCAGCGGTCAGCAAATCGATTGAAAAAACGCCCGAACCTAGAGTTGCTCCAGCCACCCTGACACATCAGACAGGTCGTCGAGTAACAGGTCTGGACGATGTGGGGCGAGTTGATCGGCACTGAAGATCCCCGTCGCAACGGCCAGAACTCGGGCTCCGATCGCTCGGCCACATTGCACGTCGGCAGGGGTGTCTCCAATGACCCAGATTTGCTCGGATTGAACTTCAGGCAGATGCTCGCGAACAGATTTCAAGGCATCGCGAGCGACATCGTCTCGATGCAGGTGCCAGTCGCCGTAACCGCCGGTCTGAAAATGATGGTGCAGCCCATAGTGTTGAAGTTTGAGATGCGCACCTCGGGCAAAGTTTCCCGTCAGCAGTCCCAGAAAGACGTCTTCACGTTGACTCAAATGATCGATGAGTGAATTGACGCCCGGCAGCACTGACCCTGGTTTCGTCTGCAATGAATCAGGCAGCAGCGAGAAATACGTGTCGAGGTATCGGTTCCAGTTCTCATCGGTTGCTGGAATCGAATAGTATTCGAACAAATCACGGCCGATGGCACGGTCTGTACGGCCAGCCGCCGGAATATCTTTGACAGGCCGAGTCTCGCCGAATTCGATCGCAACCGCCTTTTCCATTGCGGCCTGACCAGCTCCCCCCGCGTCAATCAATGTCCCATCGATATCAAACAACAACACGCGCATTTCGAACTCCAGTTTCTTGAAAACACGAGAATGATCGTAGCAGTCCTGTCCAGCCAGTGACAGCGAGGTTGCGCGTGCTCATTTGTTCTGATGTGCCGAAGAATGCACGTCCCGAGTCTTGGAAGACTTCACGGCGGATCAGTGGCTTTCCAGTCAGCAATTCTGCACTGTCGACTTGAGGTGAGGGCGTGATCCGAATATCGTCGCATCACCCGCATGAAACGGAAATCAGGCGGTTTTCGCAGAATCGGAGACAATCCGGTTTTGACGTCGCTGTTCAATGTTTGCAGGAAGTGAAATTCGATGACTGATGGATTTCTGGGATATCGTACATCGTTCATGCTCGACTTCGTCGTCGTGGCACTGATCTTGATCGTTCCGATTCTGCTTTACAGCCTGTATGCCGTCAAAGTTCAACACAAGTACGCACTGCACCGCAACCTTCAACTGCTGCTGGGGATCATTCTGCTGGTGGCCGTCGGGCTATTTGAAGTGGATCTGCAACTGGTGCAGGGGGGGTGGGCCAAGGTTGTCGCGAAGCGTGCAATTCCGTTGACGACGGAACAACTGAACTTCGTGCAGACGGTCTTGCGGATTCACCTGGTCTTCGCGATTTCAACACCATTTCTCTGGGCCACAACGATTGTGCTGGCACTGTGCAGAATGCCCTCGCCGCCAGGTCCCTCTTCGCACAGCAAGCTGCACAAATCGCTCGGCTGGATTTCGACAATCGACATTGTCATGACATCTGTCACGGGACTGATTTTTTACTACTTTGCATTCGTGGCCAAGAGCTGAAGCATGGGGTGCTCATGAAACCGACCGCGTGGATTGTTGCTTTCACCGCGATTTGTAGTACCGCATTTGCTTCGGATGGGAATTCAAAGCCTGCCAGGCCCAATGGCATTTTCATTCTTGCGGATGACCTGGGGTATTCGGACCTGGGATGTTATGGCAGTGAAATCGCAACGCCGAACCTTGATCGCTTGGCGAGTCAAGGGTTGCGATTTTCTCAGTTCTACAACACGGCACGATGTTGGCCGTCACGGGCGGCGTTGCTGACGGGATATTACGCTCAGCAGGTCAATCGTGATCCTCAGGGGAGTCGCCCCAAGTGGGCTGCTCTCGTGCCGGAATTGTTGCGCGATGCGGGATATCGGTCCTACCATTCGGGGAAGTGGCATGTCGACGGAAAAATCCTCGATGGAGGTTTTTCCAGATCCTACCACACGACCGATCACGACCGATTCTTCTCCCCACGCCATCATCAACTGGACGACAAGCCTCTGGCACCTCCGACAGCCGACGAAAAATACTATGCAACCACTGCAACGGCTGAGCGAGCGATTGAATGGCTGAGCGAACATCAAACGGACCATCGACAGCAGTCGTTTTTTCTCTACCTGGCATTTATTGCACCCCATTTTCCGTTGCACGCATTGCCGGAAGACATCGCTCGGTATCGCGACCGTTACAAACAGGGCTGGGACGTAATTCGTGCGGAGCGTTGGGAGAGGATGAAGAAACTGGGGCTTGTTTCGGGGGAACTCTCGGCCGCAGAACCGAATGTCGCGCCGGGATGGAACCCGAGCGAAAAGGAACTGCGAACAAGAATAGGCCCCGGTGAATCAGGGCGTGCAGTGCCGTGGAACGAACTGACGGATGAGCAACGTCAATTCCAAGCCAACAAAATGGCTATTCATGCGGCGATGATCGATCGGATGGATCGAGAAATCGGACGCGTTCTGGACAAGATCCGAGCGATGAATGCCTGGGAAGACACGGTGATTTTCTTCGCTTCAGACAATGGTGCCAGTGCAGAACAGATCATTCGAGGTGATGGGCATAAGCTGGGGTCAACACCGGGTTCGGCCGAAAGCTATCTCGGCCTGGGACCTGGGTGGTCAACCGTTTCCAATACCCCGTTTCGTCGACACAAGTCCTGGAACCATGAAGGGGGGACATCAACTCCTCTGATTGTCCATTGGCCCCGGGGGATTGCGGCACGGGGTGAGTTGCGTCACGCGCCAGGTCATCTTGTAGACATCGTGCCGACACTACTGGAGCTTGGCGGCGTTACTTCCCCGACTCAATGGAATGGCGAGTCTCGCCCCCGGCTGCCGGGCAGAAGCCTGGTGCCGATCTTTTCCAAAGATACGCAGGTTCCTCACGATGCGATTTACTTCCGGCATACGGAAAATCGAGGTCTGCGGCTGCAAGACTGGAAAATCGTCGCGTCGGGGAAAAGTGCTGCCTGGGAACTCTACGATCTCAAGAAAGATCGCGCCGAATCCCATAATCTCGCGGAGCAACATCCCAAAAAATTGCAGGAACTAGTCGCGATCTGGAATGCACTCGATGCGGAATACGCACGCCAGGGGGCAACCGGGGAAGATCCACGCCCCAGGAAAGGCAAAGACTGAAAGTCGCGCACGGGCAGTCCGAAAAGTTGCCAACTCGCAGATCAAAGCTGCGTCGATCGCTTGTAATCACAAGACCACTTCACGAAATACATCCTCACGAAAGCCCGCTAATGTCGCCGCTGAAATTGAATGGACTTGTTGCTGCTACCCACACGCCATTTCATCAAGATGGATCGTTGAATCTGGCGATCATCGAGAAGCAGGCTGAACATCTGTTGCGAAACGGCGTTTCGACGGCGTTTATTGGTGGCAGTACCGGCGAAAGTCACTCACTCAATGTCGATGAACGCCTGGCGCTGACGACTCGGTGGATGGAAGTCGCACGGGGAACAAACATACGCGTTGTCGTCCATGTCGGTTCGAATTGTCTGACCGACGCTGCCACTTTGGCCGGTCACGCAGAGCAGTCCGGCGCTGCCGCGGTTGCCGCTTTGTCACCGTCCTATTTCAAGCCGAAGAATGTCGAAACATTGGTGGCATGTGCTAAACAGATCGCGTCGGCAGCTCCACGAACGCCGTTCTATTTCTACGATATTCCAGTCCTGACCGGGGTCAGTCTGTCGATGCCTGACTTCCTGGCTCAGGGGCGAGAAGTCGTCCCGAATTTGGCAGGATTGAAATTTACCAACCCCGATTTAATGGCATACCAGTGCTGT